>DATFVB010000238.1 GCA_035260525.1 Thermoanaerobaculia bacterium | reverse complement strand
GTCTCATACGAATCATCTTCGGTTCCTCCCTTCGAACCGGGCCCAATGTAATTCACCCGAATCCTTTGATTCGTGATCCAACTGAATCAGGTACGCCTGGGGATCCCGGGCCGGCTGGTGGCATTCGCTCCGCCTTCCCTTTATCGTTTGCCTGTCCGCCGCCGGGCGGCGAAAGGAGACTCCATGGACGAATCGGCCAACGCGGAGGGGCGACGCCTCGGTTTTCCCTCGCGCAGACTCGGCGGCGTCAGGAAAACGACCGGGATTTTCCTCATTGCGATCGGGGCGGCCTTGCTCCTGGCGCAGCTGAACATGGTCTCCCTCGAGCCCCTGAAGCGCTGGTGGCCTTTGATCCTGATTGCGATCGGAGCCGTCCGGCTCTTCGGCGGCGCGCGCCAGCGCTGGGGCGGCTACTGGTTCGTGATCGTCGGAATCTACGGACTGATCGGCGAGTGGGGCCTCTTCGGCCTGACCTGGGGCGAGGCCTGGCCGATCTTCGTCATCGCCGCCGGAATCGGGATCCTGGTCCGCCCGTGGCTCGCGCGGGAAGGCGCCCGCCGTTCGGGCTGAGTGCCCCTCCCCGCGCCGACGACCGCGAGCCTGTCGAGCCGGCGAAGAGATCGGAGGGCGCGAACATTTCTTGCCGATCGTCGTCGCCTCCACCGCGCTCCTGCGCCCGTCCTGCGCTATTGCTCTCCTTCGACCTCGGACTCGACGCCCGGCGTCGATTTGTCGGAATCGGGCAGGATGCTGCCCTCGAGGTTCTCGCGATTCTCGGGAGTGTCCTCGCGCGCGATCTCGACCTGCTCGGTCTTGCCGTCGCTTCCCTCGACGACGACGACCTCCGTCCTCGCCCCGCCGATCTCGACGAATTTCGTCTCACGGACGACGACGACCCGGTTTTCGTGAACGAGCTCCCAACCCGGCGCCAGGCCCACCGGAACGACCCACACGCGGCGGCCATGGATCATCCGGAACGTCACGCGCCGCCGGATCCGCCGGCGAACGCGCCGTCTCACGGCCCGGCGATGCCGCCGGACGGCGGGCCGGCGAGGCTCGCCCTCCACCGCCCATCCGGAGCTCAGTGCGGCGGCCGTCCCGGCCGCGAGGAACCCGAGAAGCGTCCGACGGTTCATGAGCCACTCCTTTCACGCGTCTCGCCTGAGGCGCAGGCCGGCGAGCCGGGTCCGTCCGGGAAGATCGTTTCTGTTGGAACGATTATAACCGCGAGAAGGATGCGCCGTGGCCGGCCGGCATTCGAGACGGGGCATGCGCGCCGCGTCGGGTGTCGCGAGGCATCGTGGAAGCCGGCGGCGCGATCGAGCCCTCTGCGGGGCCGTTAGAATCGGTACGGAAGGAGACGAACCATGGCCGTCAAACCCATTCCCGAGGGGTACCACTCGCTCACGCCCTACCTCATCGTCGACGGAGCGGCGAAGGCGATCGAGTTCTACGTGAAGGCGCTCGGCGCCGTGGAGGTGATGCGCATGCCCGCTCCGAACGGCCGCATCGGACACGCCGAGGTGCGCATCGGCGATTCGCACCTGATGCTCGCCGACGAGCATCCGGAGATGGGAGCCCTCGGGCCGCGGCCGGGGACGCCGAGTCCGATCAGCCTGCTCCTGTACGTCGACGACTGCGACGCGGTGATCGAGCGGGCCGCCGCGGCGGGCGCGAAGGTCACTCGCCCGCCGGCCGACCAGTTCTACGGCGACCGTTCGGGCGGGTTCACCGATCCCTTCGGCCACTCGTGGTACGTCTCGACGCACGTCAAGGACATCTCGAACGAGGAGATGCGGCGCGCGGTGGACGAACGGATCCGCGAGGCCGAGAAGAAGTAGCCGGTTAGGCGGCGGTGCCTTCCTCGCGTCCCTTTCGGGTCAGACCGAGCGCCGCTTCGACGATCGCCGCCGGCTGCGGCACGAACGCCTGCTCGAGGGCCCAGCTCGACGGCGCCGGAGTATCCGGACCGGTGACCCGGACGATCGGCGCTTTCAGCTCGTCGAACGCCTTCTCCGCGACGGTCGCGGCGACCTCGGCGCCGACACCGCAGGTGCGGCTCGCCTCGTGGGCGACGACGAGCCGGCCCGTCTTTCCGACGGAAGCGAGGACGGCCTGCTCGTCCCAGGGCTTCACCGAACGCAGGTCGACCACCTCGGCGGAGACGCCCTGCGACGCGAGCGTCTCGGCCGCGGCGAGGCAGGCGGGGACCATCTTCGCGTAGGCGACGAGCGTGACGTCGGTTCCGGCGCGGACGACGGCGGCCTTCCCGATCGGGACGGCGGGTTGATCGTCCGGCACCTCGCCCTCCGAGTGGAGGAGTCCCATGTCCGCGAAGAACATGACCGGATTCTCGTCGCGGATCGCTGCCTTCAGCAGCCCCTTGAAGTCGGCCGCGTTCGACGGCATGACGACTTTCAGCCCGGGAGCGTGGGCGAACCACGCCTCGATGTTGTGGTTGTGCTGGGCGCCGACCGTCCAGCCGCAGCCGGTCATCGCGAGAGCGACGAGCGGGAACGAGAACTGTCCCCCCGAGATGTAGCGGAGCTTTCCGGCGCTGTTGACGATCTCGTCCATCGAGAAGCAGATGAACGGAGCGAAGAGCAGGTCGATGATCGGCCGGAGCCCCGTCGCGGCCGCGCCCGCCGCGGTCCCGGCGATGATGCCTTCGGCGAGCGGCGTGTTGCGGACGCGCGCGGCGCCGAACTCCTCGACGAGCTCGCGCCGCTTCGTCGCGACTCCTTCCCCGAACATCACGACGCGTGGGTCGAGTCGCATCTCCTCGGCGATCGCTTCTCCGATGGCCTGCATGGGGGTGGTCCTGGGCATGACGATTTCTCCTTCGTTCCCGGTCAGGCGTAGACGTCCGTGAGAACCTCTTCGGGCGCGGGAAACGGCGAGCTCGCCGCGAACTGCGCGGCGGCTTCGATCTTCTCGCGGACGCCGCCGGCGATCGCGTCGAGGGACGCCTCGGTCGCCTCGCCGCGCTCGAGCAGGCGCTTGCGCAGCGTCGCGATCGGGTCGCGCGCCTTCCAGCCGGCGAGCTCGGCCGCGTCCACGTACGACTGGTCGTCCGGCTCGAAGTGGCCGCGGAGGCGATACGTGTAAGTCTCGAGCAGGAAGGGCCGGCGCGTTTTCCGGATCGCGGCGATCGCCTCCGACGCGGCCGCGTGAACGGCCTCGACGTCGTTGCCGTCGACCGTCCGCCCCTCGATCCCGTAGCCGGCCGCGCGCTCGCTGATGTGATCGATCAGCATCGTCTCTTTCCGGCGCACGTACGCCTGCCACTGGTTGTTCTCGCAAACGTAGAGGACGGGGAGGTTCCAGACGGCGGCGAGGTTCACCGACTCGTGAAAGATCCCCTCGCAGGCGGCCCCATCGCCGAAGAAGCAGGCGGCGACCGCGTCCCCGCCCTGCATCGAGAGCGAAAGGCCGACGCCGGTCGCCAAAGACAGCTCGCCGCCGACGATCGTCGAGGTGAGGATCACGCCGAGGTCCTTGACGGAGATGTGGAGGGTTCCGCTCTTTCCCTTGCAGTAGCCGGTCGCCCGGCCGCCGATCTCCGCCATCATCCGGCCCGCATCGGCGCCGCGCGCGAGGAGGTGGCCGGCGCTCCGGTGGTTCGTGAGGATCAGGTCCTTCGGTTCGAGGGCGAAGACGACGCCCACCGCGGACGCCTCCTGCCCGACCGAAGTGCAGGTGCCGGCGGCCTTTCCCTCGGCCTGCAGGGCGACGTTCTTCTCTTCGAACGCCCGGATCAGCATCATGCGTTCGAGCATCGCGATCGGCTTCATCGTGTTTTCCTCACGCTGGCGGGGGATTTTATCAGCAACACCGCTTCCGGCGTCGGCCAGCGGCCCCCTTCCCTGAGGCGACTGCATCTGGCGCCTCCCCCCGCGGCGGCGCGAACATGGCTCGGAGGTTTCGGCATGTCCTCTCCGGCGCTTCGCTCCCCGAGCTCCGCCCTTCCCGAAGGGCGAGCCTCCTTCCGCCGCGGGCTGTGGCGGCTCGCCGACCCGAAGATCTCGCTCGCTTCGATGGCGGGAATGTTCCTGGGCGCCGCGGCGGCCGCGCGCGGCGGCGCGCTTTCGCCGGGGTGGCTCGCGCTCACCGTCGCGGGCATCTTCGCGATCGAGGTCGCCAAGAACGCTTCCGGAGAGATCTTCGATTTCGATTCGGGGACGGACCGGGCCGTGACGCCCGAGGAGCGGACCCCGTTTTCCGGCGGCAAACGCGTCCTGGTCGACGGCCTGCTTTCCCGCGGGCAGACGAAGGCGATCGCGTGGACGGGATATCTGCTCGGGGCCGCGGCGGGGATCGCGATCGCGCTCTTGCGCGAGCCGGCGGTCCTCGTCTTCGGCGCCGCCGGGCTGGCGCTCGCGTTCTTCTACCACGCGCCTCCGCTCCGTCTTTCGTACCGCGGGTGGGGAGAGGCGGCGGTGGCGGCCGTCTACGGCCCGCTGATCGTGCTCGGGACGGAAGTCGTTCAGCGCGGTCGCGTCTCGGCATTCGCGTTCCTCGCGTCGATTCCCCTCGGACTGATGATCGGCGCGTTTCTCTGGGTCAACGAGCTTCCGGACCGGCGCGCGGACGCATCCGCCGGGAAAAGGACGATGGTCGTCCGGCTGGGCGCCCGGCGGGCGTCCGCCGTCTATTCGGGAATCGTCGCGGCCGCTTTTCTCTTCCAGGCGGCGTGGCCATTTTCCGCCGGCGCCTCGGGCGCCGTTCTCGGCATCCTCGGGCTTCCGCCGGCCGTCGCCGCGGCGATGATGCTCGGGCGCGGCCGCGCCCCCGCCGCAACCGCCCGGCTCGGCTCGGCGCAGGCCCTCACGCTCGTCTCGTTCCTGATCCTCGCCGTCGCCGGAGGAATCGGACTTCTCCTCGCCTGACGCCCTCCGCCGCGAGGGCGAAATTCACCCGCTTCGCCGGGTCCTCACGAACGATCCGGGCTCAGACGTCGACGGAGACGCCTTCGGAGTCGCTCTGCCGGGCGGCGCGGCGCTCCTGTTTGTCGGCGTACATCCGGCGGTCGGCCGCCGCGACGAGCTCTTCCATCCGCGTTCCCGGGTCGAAGTCGGTCATCCCGACACTCATCGAGAGGCGGAACGGCTTTCCCGCGCAGGTGTTCCACGCCTCGAGCGAATCGCGCAGCGCGCGGACCGGCACCTCCGCGTCCTCAGTGCGATTCATGAGAGCGAGGACGACGAACTCGTCGCCGCCGAGACGAGCCACGACGTCGGTCTCCCGGAAGCTCGACCGAAGAAGCGCCGCCGCGGCCGCGAGCGCCTCGTCGCCCGCGGAATGGCCGAACGTGTC
>DATFVB010000237.1 GCA_035260525.1 Thermoanaerobaculia bacterium | reverse complement strand
GAGCTCCGCCAATCCTCCCCGGCCGATCGATCGAGCGGTCATCGCGGCACAGTCGCGCGAAGACGTCGTCGTCGGCAACGAGATCGTCCGCCACAACCGGGCGTCGAGGCTGATCCACTGGACGGTCTCCGTCACCTTCTTTCTCTGCCTTTTCACCGGCATGCCGATCTGGACGCCGGTGTTCGGCTGGATGGCCTCGCTCTTCGGAGGACTCACCGTCTGCCGGGTGATCCACCCGTGGGCCGGGCTGGCGTTCTTCCTGTCGACCATCGTCATGTTCGTCGCCTGGCTCGGCGACATGCATCTGGCGCCCGGCGAGCGCCGGGAGTGGGTGAGCGAGGGCCGCGCAATGCGGTACATGCGATACGAAACCGACGACTCGGACGTGGGCAAGTACAACGGCGGACAAAAGCTCCAGTTCTGGCTCGTCTGTCTCGCGGCCCTGGGCCTCCTCCTTTCGGGCCTCCTGATGTGGTTTCCGGAGCTCTTCCCGGCGATCCTCCGGCAGCTCGCCTACATCATCCACGACGTGACGTTCATCCTCTTCGCGATCCTCATCGTCTTCCACATCTATCTCGGCACGGCGGCCGAGCCCGGAACGTTCGGCTCGATGACGCGAGGAACCGTCACGAAGGCGTGGGCGCGGCTTCACCACGGCCGCTGGTATCGCGACGTCACCGGTGAAGAGCGCGAGCGCTGAGTCGAAGGTCTCCGGAGACTTCGGCCACCGCGCGCTGCGCGCCGAATCGCTCGCGGCGGACTCTCCAGCGGCCGCGGAACCGCTCCGGTTCGCGGCCGGCCTGTACCGGGCCCAGGCGTGGACGGTGGAGGCGCTCGAAGGCGCGCACGCCCGACGGCCGCTGACCGGTCGGCTCGCCGAGGACGCCGACGCGGTCTTTTTCCACGCTTCTCCCGTCGTGAGGCACGCGGCCGAGGCGGGCCCGGACGCGCTTTCCGAGGAGGCCGGCGCGCGGCGAACGGAAGACCCCGCGACCGCGCGCTCCCGCCTCCTCGTCTTCTGGACGGGGGACCGCGCGGCGTCGGAGGACTACCTCTCCCGGGCGATCCTCCGGCCCTACGTCGAGCTCCTGCGCGGCCTCGGGATCGCGCCGGACCGCCTCCACCGGCGCGGGAAGTGCCCCTTCTGCGGCGGCGAGCCGGGGATTGCCGCCCGGCGCGAGGGGTCCCTCACGGAAGGCGCGCGCCGGATGCTTTCCTGCTCGCTGTGCGGCGCCGAATGGCTCTTCGAAAGGATCCTCTGTCCCTCCTGCTTCGAGGAGGACCCGTACAAGCTCCCTTCCTTCCGCGACGAGAAGCACCCGACGGTCCGGATCGAGGCGTGCGAGACGTGCCGCCGATACGTCAAATCGATCGATCTTTCGGAGGACGCGCGGCCGATCCCGGAGGTGGACGACCTCGTTTCGATCGCGATGGACCTCTGGGCCGTAGAGCAGGGTTTCACGCGCGTCGAGCCGGGCCTGGCCGGGATCTGAGGCGTCGTCCCTGGAAGAGAATCTCGGCGGCCTGCTCGCGGTCCAGCAGGCGCTCCGCAGCCGATTCGACGATTTCCGCCGCGCGCTCGAGCGGCGCGACGAGGCCGCCTACCGGTTCGGCCTCTTCGACTTCCACCGGTGCCTCCGCCGTTGGACGGAGGCGGTGGAGAGCGCACTCCTGCCGGCGCTCCTTCGTTCGGGCCTCGGCGGGCCCGGTCCGGCGCGCGAGCTCCGCCTCGAGTGCGTGCAGCTTCGCGAGCTGACGCGCTTCCTCGCCTCGCAGCTCGCCCAACGCGCCGCGCTCTCCGACGTGCTCGGGCTCGCCGAGAATCTCGACCGGCGCCTCGCCGCGCACGAGTCCGAGATGGAGCGCGTCTACGACCCGGCCGCCGCGGCCGCGCTGACGGAAGAGGAGTGGATCGCGCTCGCGGCGGCCGCTCCGCCGCCGTAGGGATTCGCCGCGCCGGCCAGCGCGGCGAATCGAGGCCTTCCGCCGATCCGTCCTGACAACGGCGAGGCATGGCGAGGCGCGAGCCCGGTCCACCGTCGCACTCACGAGCTATGGCGGATTCGTGGGCAACGGCTCCCTTTGAATCACCAACGCGCTCGAGCCCGCGATCCGTCGAAACGCTACGAAGCCTTAGCGAACGAGGAACGCGGACGGGATGTGCGCTGCCCGCCGGCATTGCTCACTGACCCGGTAGCTCGGGGCCCTTCGCATCGCGGAAAGCTTTCGCCCGAAGTCACCGAGGCGAAAGCTCCGCGATGCGGGAGCGGGAGCGTCGGCGAGGGGGTGGCAGCGGCGCGGTCGAGTCGACACAAGGCTGCGTCGCGAAGCGACGCCTCCGCGCGACTTCTCCCGCCGGGAGAAGGTGGCGGCCGTAAGCCGCCGGATGAGGGAGGTTCGACGAGCCGCGCCGCCGTCACGAGTCCCGTCCCCCGAGCCAGCTCCCGCGACTCTTAGCCGAGCTGCTGCGTTTCGAACCGGTCCGCTTCCGGCTTCGGTTTCAACGCCACGTACGCGGCCGCCATTCGTTCCTGCGGCCAGCCGAGAAAGATCCCGTCTCCCCGGTAGAACGGCTCTCCCACGCCTTCGACGAGGAGAATCGAGCCCTCCCCTTCGCCGGCTTCGACCGAGAGCCGCCACCCGGACTGAGTCGAGGAGCTCTCGCGGACTCGGATCGGGAACCGCTCGAGCGACAGGGCGCGCGGGTTCGTGAGGCCCGGAACAGGATCGGGCGAGTCCTCTCCGGACGACATCAGCCGCCCCGCGTGTGCATCTCGAGATGGGGATCGCGCCGCAGGGTGTTCAACGCGAGGAGCGGAGAGCGGTCGCGAAGGCCGAGGCGCTCTTCCGCCCCGCGGTCGGTGCGGCCGCGCCAGGCGTTCTCGATGAGAGCCTTGATGTCCTGCGGAGAGACGCCCGCGCGGAGCGGCCCGCGGAGATCGGTTCCCCCCGCCGCGTAAAGACACAGGTACCAGAGCCCGTCGGCGGTCAGACGGCTGCGGTCGCAGGCCCGGCAGAACGGCGCCGTCGTCGACGCGATGATTCCGAACACCGTTCCGTCGCTCATGCGGAACCGTTCCGCCGGCGCGGACCCCTTTTCCCGCTCCGGCTGGATCGGTCCGAAACGGCGCGCGAGGGCGCCCAGGATCTCCGCGCGCGAGACGACCTTTTCCGGGGACCAGCGCGTCGCGCCGCCGACGTCCATGTATTCGATGAACCGCACCTCGGCGCCGGCGGAGCGCCCGAACTCGAGGAGCGGAACGAGCTCGTCGTCGTTGACGCCGCGGATCACGACCGTGTCGATCTTGAGCGGCGCGAAACCGATGCGACCGGCCTCCCGGATTCCCGTAAGCACCCGCGCATGGGCGTCGATGCGCGAGAGCTCGCGGAACCGGGCCGGATCGAGCGTGTCGAGGCTGACGGTCACGCGCTGGAGACCGGCGTCCTTCAACGCCGCCGCGTGCTCGGCGAGCAGCACACCGTTGGTCGTCAGCGCGAAATCGCGAATGGCGTCCTTGGCGGCGATCATCGCGACGAGCTTCGGCAGGTCGCGGCGGACGAGCGGCTCGCCCCCCGTCAGCCTGACCTTGTCGACGCCGCACTCGGCGAAGACGTCCACGAGCGCGCTCACCTCCTCGAAGTCGAGGATGTCGCGCCGCGGGAGCCACGCGTAGTCTCGCTCCGGCATGCAGTACTGGCACCGGAGATTGCACCGGTCCGTCACCGAGACCCGAAGGTTCGAAAGGGGCCGTCCGAGCGTGTCCGAGGGAGCCATGAAGAGATTCTATCCGTCCTCCTCCGGAGTTGCCGGAGCGCGTGCCGATGGTTTCCTCCGCGTGGTGGTATCGTCCTCGAGCAAAAGGAATCGGGAGGCTCCATGGAATCGCTGGTCGGCCAGACCATCGCGCACTACAAGATCGTCGGTCCGCTCGGCTCCGGCGGCATGGGCGCCGTCTACGAAGCCGAGGACGCCGACCTCGGCCGCCGCGTCGCGATCAAGGTCCTCTCCGACGACTTCCGAAACGACGTCCCGATGCTCGAGCGCTTCAAGCGGGAGGCCCGCGCCGCGTCCTCGCTGAACCACCCCGGGATCTGCACCGTCTACGCGATCGAGCAGCACCAGGGCCGTCCCTTCATCGTGATGGAGCTGATCAAGGGGTCGACGCTCGCCGAGCGCATGGGGCGGCGTCCTTTCGAGATCGCCGCGCTCCTCGACCTCGGGATCCAGATCGCCGACGCGCTCGAATCGGCGCACTCGAAGGGAATCGTGCATCGGGATCTCAAGCCCGCGAACTTCATGATCAACGACCGGGGCCAGGTCAAAATCCTCGACTTCGGTCTGGCGAAGGTCGAGGCGGTGGTCACGCAGGCCGGGAAGGACGAGGAGGTCTCCGCTCTCGAGACGGCGGTCAACTCCAACCCCCTGACGACGGCCGGGACCGTGATGGGCACCGTGCACTACATGTCGCCGGAGCAGGCGAAGGGCCAGCTGACCGACGCCCGGACGGATATTTTTTCGCTGGGGACCGTGCTCTACCAGATGGCGACCGGCGAGATGCCGTTCCAGGGCGACACCGACGCCATGGTCTTCGACGCGATTCTGAATCGCGATCCGAAGCCCCTCGAGCAGGTCAATCCGGCGATGCCGGCCGAGCTCGGCCGCATCGTCGAGAAGGCGGTCGAAAAGGACCGCCAGCTCCGGTGCCAGACGGCGACGGAGCTCAAGACCGACCTCCTGCGCCTGAAGCACAAGCTCGACTCGGGCCAGAAGCGGGCGGCGGAGCTCTCCGAGTCCAAGGGGGGCGCCCCGAAGCCGGCCGACAAGTCGATCGCGGTCCTCTACTTCGAGAATCTTTCCGGGGCGAAGGAAGACGAATACTTCCGAGACGGCATCACCGAGGACGTCGTCACGGAGCTCTCGAAGATCGACGGCCTGAAGATCTTCCCCCGCCCGGCCGTGCTGGCGTTCCGCGACAAACAGGTCACGCCCTCGCACGTCGGTCAGCAGCTGGGCGCGGCGTACGTGCTCTCCGGAAGCATTCGGCGGGCCGGCGAGCGGCTCCGGATCAACACCCAGCTCTTCGACGCCCACACCGACTTCCCGCTGTGGTCCGAGCGGTACGACCGCGAGATGAAGGACGTCTTCGAGGTCCAGGACGAGATCGCCCGCAAGATCGCCGGGGCGCTGCGCTTGACGCTGACGCCGAAGGAGCAGGAGAACCTCGCGGCCAAGCCCACCGAGAACCTCCACGCCTACGATCTCTACCTTCGGGGCCGCAGCTACGCGCGCCGCCTGACGCGGCAGGACCTCGAATTCGCGCTCCAGATGTACGAGAACGCGGTCACTCAGGACCCGAAGTTCGCGCTGGCCTACGCGGCGATCGCCAACGTCTGCGCGTATTACCACTGCAACTACTCGCGCGAGTCCGCCTGGGCCGACCGGGCGCGGGCCGCCTCGGATCGCGCGGTCGCGCTCCAGCCCCAGCTTCCCGAGGTCATGGTCGCGCAGGCCTGGACGCTGTACGCACGGGGACAGTACGCCGACGCGGCGGAAATCGTGCGCAACGTGATCGCCCGCAAGCCGGATTGCGAAGGGGGCTATTACCTGCTGCTCCGCTGCCTGTTCGCGTCCGGCCGCCATCAGGAGGTCGAAAAGATCGCGGAGGCCGCGATCGAGGCCTCCGGCACGGACTACAACGTCTTCGTGCCGATCATGAACTCGCTCGGCGCTCTGGGAAAGCTCGAAGCCAAGAGGAACGTGCGCCTTCGCCGGATGCAGGTCCTCGAGAACCACATCCGGGAGGTCCCGGAGGACGCGCGGGCGCGCATCCTGCTCTCCTCGGACTATGCCGACGAAAACCGGGCGGACGACGCCATGCGCGAGGCGAACCTCGCGATGCTGCTTCGCCCGAACGAGGCGACCGTCCACTACAACGCCGCGTGCACCTTCTGCAAGCTCGGCCGGAAGACGGAAGGGATGGACGCGCTGACGAAGGCCTGGAACGCCGGGTTCACGGACGCCGATTGGGCGCGCCGCGATCCCGATCTGGATCTCCTCAAGGACCTGCCGGAGTTCGGAAAGCTCTACCCGGAGAAACCGGCCGGAAGCTGACCGGCGGGCCGGTCCGCCGGATCGATCGCTCGCTCTATCCGTTCCAGCGGGCGCGCTTGCCGCGCACGTCGATGTGGACGAACGGCCCGTGGACCCGGTTGCCGGGATAGATCCCGATCCCGCCGACGAGGCTCGGATGCTCGCGCTCGACGGCCTCGGCGGCATCGGCGAGGATCTTCGCGTCCGCGAGATCGACGCGGCCGTCGCGGTTCAGGTCGTCGATGTTTCCGTTCCCGTCGTCGTCCGGATAGACGTCGGCGGCGTCGCCGTACATGTGCCGCGACACCTTCGAGCGCGCCTTCGGTCCCAGATCGAGCGCGTTGTACTCGGGCGTCCGGAATCCGCTCATCACGAAGAAATTCCGGACGGGATGCCCCGTCTCGTTCAACTTCGCGATCGTCAGCTCGAGCTTGTCGAGGAGCCGCGGCTCGAGCACGATGTACTTGGGCCAGAGGCTGGACTGGTTCTTCGTGACGAACTCGCCGAGAGTGAAGTGCTCCGAAACGTGGAGCTTCGCCGTCTCCGGCGTCACTTCGACGAACCCGCGCGGATCGGCGTAGGCCGGCGAGAGCGGCGTCGAGCCGTCCTCATAGGGCCAGCGGCCGAGCTCGTAACGGCCGAGACGCCCGTTCACCTTCGCGGAGAAGGGTGTGAGCACCACCTCGAAGAGACCCGACTTGCCTTCGATCGGATGGACGCCGGGGGGCGGAGCGCTCTCCGGCTCGAGCCGCGCCGCCTCCTCGGGAGTGAGGAAAAGAGCGCGAACGGCGCCCGAGATTCCTCCCGCGTCGCGGATCGAGGCGAGGTCGATCCCGCGGCTCGATCCCGTCCGCACGAGAGCGCACAGAAGCAGCGCGAGGCCGAGGAAGATGGACAGTCGACGCATTGGCGACAATGTTAACGCCTCAGCTCGACCGGTATTCCCTTTTCCACCGAAAGCGACAGCTCCCGGGCGTCCCAGTTCGTCAGGCGGATGCAGCCGTGGGATTCCCGCAAGCCGATCCGGGAGGGGTCAGAAGTCCCGTGGATGCCGCAGTTGGGAACCGAGAGCTGGAGCCAGACCACCCCGACCGGGCTGTTGGGCCCGGGAGGAAGCGTCGCCTTCCGGTGTCCCGGCCGGGCGTCCCAGAAGAGGGAGGGGTCGTAGTGGAATGTCGGGTTCTTCCGGATCTCGGTGATCTTCCAGGTCCCGTAGCACAGCGGGTCGTGCGGGCCCGGCAGGGTCGCCGGATAGCGCGCGGAAAGACGCCCTTCCTCGTCCCAGGCGGAGACCGAAAGATCGGAGTCGCTGACGACGATCCGTCCGGCAGGGGGAAGGGGCGCTCGGTGAACGCTCGGGACGAAAACGATCTCGCCCGCGCGGATCCGCGCCTTCGGGTTGATCGCCTGGATCAGGACCGGGCTCGCGTGGAAATTCTCGGCCAACTTTTCGAGCGCGGACCGCCAGCCGAGCGCCGGAAGGAAGGACTTCTGCACCATGTCTCGCGGGATCCGGTAGAACGGACCCGCGACGTCCGGCTCCGTCAGCGTGTACGCAACGACGATCGGCGCGGCGTCCGAGTCGAGCGCCGCCCAGGTCGCGGTTCCGGCGCCCTCTTCGGCGATCTCACGGTCGCGCTGAAACGCCGCGATCGCGCGAACGGTGTTCCCGCCGAGACGACCGTCGATCTCCCCCGGCGAGTAATGCGCCCGGTCGAGCAGCACCTGCAGGCGGACGACGGCGGCTCCCGCGGCGCCCTCGGTCAGGAGCGGCCGGACGCTGCGGTCGTTGACCTCGTCGGCCGTCGGTCCGGGAGGAGTTGCGGCGCCGAGCGCGGAGGCGGCGACGATCAGGAGAATCGCCGCGGGAGCCCGCATCATTTCAGGACGAAGTCGACACGGCTGGCCTTCGCGTTCTCCCTGGGTTCGCCCGGGCCCGTTCCGGGCTCGACGAGGAAGATCCTTTCGGCCTCCACCTTTCCCGTGGCGAGGAGATAGGCCTTGACGGCCTGCGCCCGGGAGAGCGCGAGCTGCCTCAGGTCTTCCGGCGCGACCGGGATGTTCTCCAGCATGAGCTTCTCCATCTCGGCCGGCGGGAGATCCTTCGCGAAACCGAGCGCCGTCCGGGGCTTCTTGAACTTTTCCTTCTTGTAGGCCTTCTTGAGGAAGACCGGCCACTCCTGCGCCGGCACGACGACGTCGTCGAGCGACGGCGGGGCGGCGCCCTTCTTCAGCAGCTCGTCCATTTTCTGCGCCTTGACTTTGCGCTCGAAGCGCGTCCGCCGCAGTCCTTCGGCGTCGTTTGCCTCGTCGATGCGGCCCCGGGCCTCGAGCTTCAACGCCGGCCTCTCGTGAAGAGCCGTGGCCAGGGCGTCGAGCCGCTGCCGCGCGGCCGGGTCGAGCGTGTCGCGGCCGGCTTCGAACTCGACGGTGCCGAGGTCCTGCCCGCCGCCGAACAATTTTCCGAGGAGCGTGAAAGGCGAGGTGGCGGCCTTGGAAATGAGATTTCCCAGCACCTTCCAGATGATGCTGCCGAGCTTGAACTTCGGGTCGTCGAGCGAGCCGGAGATCGGAAGATCGAGGTCGATCACGCCGTTGCGGTCTTTCAGGAGCGAGACGGCGAGCCTGACGGGCAGCTTCGTCGCCGAGGGGCTTTCGACCTTGTCGCCGAACGTGAACTGGTCCACCACGAGCTTGTTCTTCGCCTCGAGCTTCCGGTTCTCGACGCGGTATTCGACCGTCATCGTGAGCTTGCCCCGGGACACCGCGTAGCCCGCGTACTTGCCGAAGTAGGGCGTCATCGGAACGAGGTCGATGTCCCGGAACGACGCTTTGAGGGCGGCGTACAGAGCCGCCGCGAGCGGGTTCACGGTGCCGGAGATCTCGATCGGCGACGCTCCCCCCCATGTGCCGTGGAGGTTCACCTCCGCTTTCGTCCCGTCCACCGAAGAGAGACCGTCGATCCGCCCCCCGACGTTCCCGAGCTCGGCCGAGAAGCTCGGCTTGACGAAGTGATCGGTCAGCCGGATCGTGCTGTCCCGAAGCGTGACGGCGTCCACGCGAATGGGAGTCGGAGGCTGCGCCGGAGCGGCGGGGGAGGGAGCTCCGGGCGGCGGAGGAGCCGCCGAAATCGGTGGCGCGGCCGTCGCTGCCTTCGCCGCGGCCATCCCCGCCGCGGCGGGCGCTTCGGCCCCGGCAGCGTCCTCCTCGGCTTTCTCCGGCGGGCCGCCGAGGATCGCGCGCAGGTTCACCGTGCCGTCCTCGGAGATGCCGATGTGGCAGACGACGCCGGCGGCATCGAGCGCCCTCGCCGACACGAAGACCGGGTTGTATCCGGCCTTGATCCTGTCCACCGAGACCGATTCCCACCTGAGGAAATCTTCTTTGCTCTTCTCCTCGACCGCGACGACGTTTCCGGCCACCGCGTTGCCGGCGAAAACGACGGAGGCGGCCCCTCCGGGCCCGGGCCGGAACGACAGCGTGCCGGAGCCGTTCAGGACGCCCCGGGTCAGAGACAGCTTGATCTGAGAAAGGATGTACGGCTCGACCGGCACGAGGTCGAGGTTCTTCACGCGGACCTTCAGATCGGCGTACACCGGCGAAATGCCGACCGCGCCGCTCGCGGTGGCGAGCCCCTTTCGATTGAGCCGGAAGCTCGCCGACAGGGCCCCATGCTCCGGCCCGGCGGTGGCGAAGTGTTCGAGGACGACGTTTGTCGGCGAGAGGACCAGGTGAGCGGGCTTTCCGGACGCGAGGTCGTCGATCTTGAACGTGTATTTGTCCAGAGAGAGCTTCGTGACCGAGAACCTCCACGGCGAGGCGGCCCCCGGAGTCTCCGGCGCGGGCTCCGTCGCTGATTCGTTCGCTTTCGCAGACCTTTCGCCGATCAATTTCTGGAGATCGATGCTGCCGTCGGCCTCGCGCCGGACGGCGAGGGACCCTCCCGGAATCGAAACCGTCCCCAGGGCGAGGGCGCGCCCGGCCATGTCCAGCTCCCCTCCTTCCAGCGTTGCGGCGGGCACCGTGAGGAAGGGCTCTCGCGCGCCGCGCTTTCGCGCGTTCAGCGCATGGATGCCGACCGAAAGGCCGGAGAGCGTCGTGTTGCCGCGGGGGCCGCCGGCGATCTTATAGCGGCCCTCGAGATCCACCGTTCCGTCGAGGTCGGCGAGGAGAGATCTCTCGTACCACGGGGCGTACCTTCTCAACGGCAGACCGGCCAGCGCCACCGATCCTTCGGCCGCGAAGGGCTTCAGCGTGAACGTTCCCTCGTGCTTGACGGTCTCGCCGGCGTCGCTCTTCGCCGTGATGGAAAGCGCCATCGGCTTGCCCGGCGTCGAAGAGAGGCCGCGAAGGGAGATTCCGACCGGGGCGAGCTTCGTTTCGAACGGCGTTCCGAGCGACGCGTCGGCGTAGTCGATCGTCCCGTTCTCCACGCGGACCTCGCCGACCTCGTAGGCAAAGCCGGCCGGCTTCTCATGCGGGACGGTTTTTCTGCGGGCGTGGGGGGCCGGCGCGCCGGCGGCCGCAAACACGGAGGCGATCTCGAAATCTCCCTTCCGGTCTCTCCGGAGATGGAGCTCGGGCTCGACCGCCGTCACCGAGGTCAGCTTGATCCTGCTCCCGAATACGTCGTACGAGGCGAGCGCGGCGCGCAGACTCCGGATCGACAGGAGCGGCTGGTCCTCGTGAACGAGCGAGCCGTCCCGAAGCGAGGCGCTGCCGGAGACGAACAGAGCGTTGGGCCGGCCGGGGGATTGCGCGAAAGTGATCGTCAGCCCCGCATCGAGACGCCCCGCCGCCAGCCGGACCGGCAGCTTTGCCGGCAGATAGGCGAGGTAGCTCGGCAGGTCCACGTCCTTCAGATCCACGTCGACCGACGTCTCGCGCGAGTCGCTGAACGGCTTGGTCCTGCCGTGCAGGGCAAACGAGGCCCCGTTCACCTTCGCCGAAAGGACCGGCTGCGTGAAGATCTCGATCCTGGAGGGAATGTTCGAGAGGAACGGAATCCCGAGGTTCAGGTCTGTCACCTCTTGCTTCGTCTTCCTCGGCCGGTCGTCGAAATCGAGCGATCCTCCCGTGACCCGGATGTTGTTCACCGAGAAGCGCGCGGGCTTCTTGCCGGGCTCCTCTTTCCCGAGCTCCTCGATCAGGTCCGAAACGTTGTAGGTCCCGTCTTCGTGCCTCACGAGCGACACGCGGGGGGATGCCAGGTCCACCTCGCGGATCACGGGCCCGCCGCGCAGAAGCGACACGGCCTCCAGGTTCACGTAGAGGCTCTCGAAGCTCGCGAACGTTCCCGGGTCCGCCCGTTCCCCCATGGAGAGGCCCCGGATGGTGGCCGAAAGCGCGAACGGATTGATCGCGAGACTCCGGACCGCGACCCTCCTGTGCAGCTTTTCCGAGAGCTTTCTCTCGAGAAGGGGTCGAATGATTCGGGGCGCGACGACGAATCCGAGGAGGGCCCAGAAAGCCAGAACACCACCCGCCCATCCGAGGATCCTGATGACTCGTCGGCGGCGCGTCGAAATCTCAGCGCCCATCATCCAGAAAGGCTACCTCCGTCCCCATGGAGATAGCGAGAAGCGTTTTCCCGGACCGCGATGAACCCGGCGCGAAGAGGATATTTGCGGACGGTCCTACGAATGTGTCTAATCGGGTCGCGCGTCAGGGCGGCCGCGAATTTCTCGGCCCCTCGGGCGGAGCAGACGTCGGGATCGGTGTCGCTTATGCCGTCACTAACATATGAAACATAGGACCGTCCCCACCAGCTCTCCGTCGGGAGGCCAGCTCATGGCGACGCCCCTGGATACCGTCGCGCCCCCTGACCTGACGGTGGGCCTTGGTACCGGGCTCATCGCGGCGCAGATCGGGAGCGGGTCATCGGCCACGCTTTCTGCCAAGACGGCGTTTCCGGGTGTTCTGCGGCTCCGGATCATGAAGCGCGACGGGTCAGGGCTAACCGACGCACCTGATGGGAATCCGGACCACGCCGGGACGGTGCAGGAGACCGAGATCGGGGACCCGACAAGTTCGGACTACGACGCGCAGTCGCCGGAGATTGTTCACCTTCAGATCCAGGCGGTCAATCCGTTCCAGCCGACTGACCCTCCTCAGAAGACCAATGCAATTGTGGGAATCGCTGAGATACGGAATACGAATTACGATCACGATTCGCAGTCTGATCAGTTCTACGCCGGAAAGAATGGATCTACGATGCTCGACACGACCGGTGCGATTACACCTCCGGGGCCGGGGGAGAACCCGAGCTATCTCACTATGACCGGCGGCACCGCTACTACTTCCCTAACTCTCGTCGCGGATGCGAGAGTCGCAAATGATGGCACCATCGCTCCCATTGCGCCCGGCGGTTATGTCGGACCCGGAGGTGCCCAGCTGCAGCCAGTTCCAGCGTTCGATCCCTTGGGGGCTTCCAATCCAACCTTGCCGATAGCCGGAGAGATCTTCCCGGTCAACGTCTGGGTGGATGAACGCGGATACTCGCGCCCGCGAGAGTCGAACGGAGCGTGGTCAGCGGGAGCCAACGCGGTGCGTGACTGGATGGAAAAGAAGGCATGGGACTGTCTTGGCGGGCAGGCGGACTCGACCGGTGAGCTGACGGCGGCCGTGGCGGGCCTGGGCGGCCCCGCCGGAATACCCGCGCCGCTAACCGAAGATGACTGTGTCACGGAAGGGTCTCTTCAGGCCACGGGTCAGGCGGCGCATGTCGATCCGTTGGGGGCTCATACCATCGTCTTCAATCCCTATGCTCCCTCGACGCGCCACGAACCCCAAAGATCCGCGGTGCTCCACTACTTCGGATTTCGTAGCGAGAGTCCCCTCGGCGCGTACTTTCAGCAGCTGTGTCTTCACGAGGTCCGACACTCCTGGCAGTTTCTCCTGAGCACCACAAACCAGGGCAGCTATCCGGATTTTGACGGAGACTTCCTCCTAGCCTTCCCGCGTGCCTCTTCACCTGAACTCGCCGACTCCGGTCGCATCGAAGAGGGCGGCCTCAACCCGGACGGGAAGTATTGCGGGGACACTTGCTACGACATCAGCGCAGCTTCACCGAAATCCTGGAGTTCCGTGTTCGAGCGGAATTCCATGCGTTTTACCAGCGCCAATGGCCTAGCGACCCTGACCTGCGGAATTGCAAGCATTGAGATTGTCAGCGGCGACAACCAGCATGGCGCGCCCGGCCAAACGTTGGCCAACCCACTCGTCGTGCGAGTCAGCATGTTTTCTTCCGACAGCAGGTCTACGGCGCCATTGCCGGGGGCCATCGTGAAGTTCAGCGTTGATCCCGCCAGCGGGGCCTTCATCGGGCCCTCTACGAGCGCTTACATTCGGACCGATGACTCGGGGGAGGCCGCGATCGCCGTAACCGCCGGCGAGAGTAACTTCTCCGTCAGCGCCGTCATTATGCCGTGGGTCAGCCCTCTGCCTTTGACATGCGCTCTGAACGATCCTTCGATGTCTCCGGTCACATATACGGTCTTAGTTCCTTAGTGAGGTGCGTTTACGTCATGAAGTCTAAAAACTTTCTACTCATGGTCGCCGGGTTTGTTCTATCGAATGTGATGGCTGCGGGAATCCCGATTCCCGAGGTGAGCCTCTCGCCAGCGGAGCAGAGGGTCGCAGACGCCGCGAAAATCAAGGACCCTGTCGAGCGGGAGGCGGCTCTTCGGGCGTCGATCGAGGAGGGGTTGCTCAGGTCATCACGTGATGTGCGCATGGAGGTGCAGCAGTATCTGGCGCTGAATAGGCGGTGGATCGACCCTCGACCTTTTGAGGATATTATTGCTCAGTCGACCGACGGTCGGTCATGGATTCAGGGAATCCGGTGGGATTACCTTACACGCGACGAACGGTTGAAGGTAGTCCGTGAGGCTATCGAGCAGGGCCAGGCGGTGGCGCCGGGTGGCGACATCATCAATCGAGCGGTGGCGATGCAAGCGGTTGGGTGGTACGGCCTAGAAGAACTCGTCCCCCTTGTGCGCCAGTATTATCCTGTGCTGGTGCAGCAGATCAAACACTCCGTTCCTGACTACATTCCGACGAAGCCAGAGGTTCACTTTACCCCGGAGCAAATAGCCTTACGGGCGCACCTCCGAGAGGGCGGCGAGGACCTCGAGGACTGCTTCCGGCGCTCAGCCGAGCGCCTAGCCGCGATGCCGGATGAGGAGTTTCGGCAGAAGATGGAGACCGAGAAGGACTTCCGGGACGTGCTTCTTGGAGCAGCCGGGGAGATCAATCGTGTGTGCGAGCGAAATCCTTTCACTGGTTGGGTCAACTCGGGCTGCGAGCAGATTCACCGGATTTACGAGCGACAGGCAACACTTGACAAGAAGGCACAGGCCGAAAGAGCAGCTCAGGGCATTAGAACTTCCCCGCCTCGTGTGGGGCAGGAGACCTGGCTCGAGGGCATTCGCAGGGCATCGAGATATGACATCAGGTATCCGGAAAAATAGGCTAGATTGCGTGGGCAGTCGTGGGGACGGTCCTGTATTTCATAGGTTATTCGCGTGGGTGCCCAGCGCCCCGCCCTAGACCTCGCTTCGCGGCTGTCGCGTCATCGATCATCGCAATAACATATTATTCATAGGACCGTCCCCGTCACCTCCGCGGCGGAGCCACGACGAGCGAGTGCGATATGATCGGGGAAATTTCCCGGAAGGAGGCGCCTATGAGCGGTCGGGTCCGGGCGGTCATCGGAATCTCGGCGATCGGAATGTTTCTTTGCGCCCGTTCGGCGTTCGCGAACTTTGCGTGCGCCGCACTCGGGTTCTCTGCCACGGAAGGATCCCTGTTCTCGGGGACGGTGGGCAGCACCATCGACAGTGACACGGCGGAGCCGGCCAGCAACTTCACCGCGACGATCGCCTGGGGCGATGGCACGACGACGCCGGGCACCGTCACGGGCTCTTCGGGGACCTTCGCGATCTCGGGCTCCCATACCTATGCCGACGAGGGAATGTTCACCTACATCGTCAGTGTGTCGGACGTTGCCGACGGCCTGTTGTGTTCCGATAGTGACTCTGCCAGCGTCGGCGAGGGCGACGCGCTCACCGGGACGCCGGTCGCCTTCACCGCGGCGGCGGGACATTTGTTCAGCGGAACCGTGGCAACCTTCTCCGACACGGATACGAGCAACGTCGCCTCCGATTTCACGGCGACGATCGAGTGGGGCGACGGCACGACGACCGCGGGGACGGTCAGTGGAGGCACGGGGGCGTTTGCGGTCAGCGGAGCGCACACGTACGCGTCGGCAGGGGCCGAAGCGTTGTCGATCACGTTATCGGACGACGCTCCGGGCACCGCGACCGCGACCGTCGCGAGTAGTGCGACCGTGGTACCCGCCGGTTTTCACGTCACCGCGCTCAGCTTCTCCGCCTCGGAGGGTTCTTCCTTTAGCGGGATGGTCGCGACGTTCACCGACAGCGATCTCCCACAGACCGTGAGCAACTTTACGGCCACCATCGACTGGGGCGACGGCACGACGACCGCCGGCACGGTGTCCGGCTCCAGCGGGAGCTTTGCCGTGAGTGGCTCGCACACCTATGCCGATGAAGGAACTTTTACAGACAAGGTTACGGCGCACGACATCTTGGACAGTTTGGTTGCAAGCCCGACCGCGACCGCCACCGTGACGGAAGGCGACGCCCTTTCGGGCACGGGCGTCAGCTTTTCGGCTGTGGCGGCAACGCCGTTCTCCGGCACAATTGCGAATTTCACTGACACGAACGTCACGAATCCGGCCGCCGATTTCACGGCGACGATCGAGTGGGGCGACGGCACGACGACCGCGGGGACGGTCAGTGGAGGCACGGGGGCGTTTGCGGTCAGCGGAGCGCACACGTACGCGTCGGCAGGCCCCGAAACGTTATCGGTCACGTTGTCCGATGACGCCCCGGGAACGGCGACGGCAACCGCAACGAGTCATGCGACCGTGCAGCAGTCGGGGGCTTCGATTCCGACCCTCGGATGGCCCGGCCTTCTCGCGTTCTTCCTCGCGGTGGCACTCGCCGCGCCGGTATTGCTGAGGCGCGTCGGCTAGAAAGAGCTTGCGCCGATCTCGGGCGCCGCGCCAGCGGCTGATTCCGTTCGCCCTGATGGTGGCCGCGGTCACAGCCGCCGTTTACCTTCCCGCACTCGGGCTGGATTTCGTGATCTGGGACGATGGTATCCATATCATCCACAACCCTTATCTGGACCCGGTCACACCGTCGCACGTTCTCTTCTTCTGGACACATCGGCTTGCGGAGGGGACAGTCGTGGGGACGGTCCTATGATTCATATGCTATTCGCGTGATTGCCGAGCGCTGCCCTAGACCTCGCTTCGCGGCTGTCGCGCCATCGGGGGGGGCCTTGGGGTCAACGCTTTATTATACATTATATCGAGTTGAGGGAATCACCGCGAGCTGGACTATCCGATATCGCCGCGCCCGAGCGAGCGATCGCGCCCGGACGCCTCGCCGGCCGAGCGACCTGCCGCTAAGGGACTGGCGCGCCCGAAGGGATTCGAACCCCTAACCCTCAGATCCGAAGTCTGATGCACTGTCCAGTCTTGTCCCGCCGAAGCCCTCCGAAGCCTCGGCGAAGGAGGGGCGGAGGCGGATGAGCTACGGGCGCTCGGCGCGCAGTTTATCCCGTCGTCTCTGAGCGCGGCGACCCGGGGACGAACCCCTGTATCCAGCGCGTCCTTCGCGCAGCGAAGGACAGCCGCGCAGCGGCACGCGCGAAGCGCGCAGCGCGCCGATCGCCGCGCAATCGGCGTCGTTGTCGGATCAGGGCCTGACCAGCGCGAACCGGGCAGGCAATCGCAATATCGTCGGCTGGATTACGAGCCGCCGTATCCAGCGAGCCCTTCGCGCAGCGAAGGGCTCGCTCATCCGAACATGAAGTTGACCGTGATCGTGATGTAGACGTTGACGGGTTTGCCATCGAGCATCGCGGGCTCGTACCGCCACTGTCGAACCGCGGCGAGAGCCGCCTGATCGAGCCCGGGGTCCGAGTGGCGAACCACGGAAGCCCGGGAGACGGCCCCTTCGTCCGTTACCGTCGCCTGAATGACGACGAGCCCGGTCTTCTTCTGATTCTTCAACGTCTCGGGATAGACGGGCTCGACGCGATGGACGAGATGCGGCGGCTGGATGTCCGCGCCGACGGACCAGGTGCCGACTTTTTTCGAAACGGCGGCGGGCTCGCGCGCGGTCACCGCGACGAAGAGCGGATTGCTGCCGGGCCGGCCTCCGAGAATGAAGGTCTTTCCCAGGGCTCCCGAGAGAGACGCGGCGGCGAGCTCCTTTCGGGCTTCCTTTCCGCCAAGCACGCGGAGGTCGAGCTCCACGATGTTGCTCGGGCCGAGCGAAGGACGCACGCTCACCGTGAGCTCGCTGCCGCCCGCGTCGGCCCTCACGGTCGCCGTCACGCCCGATGCCACGGTCACTTCCCGGAGCGAGACGACCGAAACACCCTCAAGGCCGAGAGTTTCGGCGATCTGCTGTCTCTGGCGCTCGACGTCGTCCGACCATCCTCGATCCGGCGGGAGGTACACGACCGAAGGCGCCGAAGGAAGATCGGTGACCCCGGCCCGATACCCCTGAAAGAGATCGATCTGCAGCGTCACGCCCGACCCGGCCGCCGGAGCGGCGTCGAAGAAAGCCGCTCCGGCGGCCAATACCAGAAGGGCGAGCATTCGTTTTCGGATCATGGGTTCTCCTCTTCCTTTGTACGTCCTTCGACGATGACCATCACCGTATGGGGATCGGGCTCCAGCACGATGGCGTGAGCCGGAACGCCGAAAGCGCGAACCTGCGCGATCCGCACGGCGGGGCCGCGGTCCGGCCGATTCCCTCCCCGCGACAGGAAGATGAACGCGGCCGCCGCAACGCATGCCGCGATTCCCGCCGCCCACCGCAGGCGAGGCCGCTGCGGAGCAGCCTCCAGACGATGCTGCAGCCCGGGCCAGATTTCCCTCCCGGATCTGGGCCGCCGGCGCTTCAGCTCCCGGCGAAGCTCCTCTTCATGGAACATCGGAACACCTCTCGGAAGCGGGGCCCGCCCCGTGGAGCCGACGGAGTCGGGAACGGATGCGCTTCAGCTGGACGCGGACGGTCGAAGGCGCGATGCGGAGACGCTCGGCGATTTCGCCGGCATCGAAGTCTTCGGCAAAATACAGGTGCGCGATCGCGGCCTGGCGGACGGTCAGCGATCGAAACCACGAGTCGACGGGCTCGGAGGCGGGCGGGACTTCCTGCCTCAGGAGCGGAGCGAAAAGGGTCGAGATCGCCTCGCGCCGCGCCTCCCGGCGCCGGCGGGCCAGGCAGAGCCGCAAGGTGATCCTGTAGAGATAGGCGCGCGGAGAACCCTCCGGACGAAGCCCGGCGCGCCGGCGATAGAGGAGCACGAGCGCGTCCTGGGCGATGTCTTCGGCATCCAGGTCGTTTCCCAGGACGCTTCGCGCGAAGGAAGCGAGCGCGCTGAAGTTCTTCTCGACGAAAGTTCGGAACGAGTCGGGATCGGGGAAAACGCTCATTCAAATGAGAGAGGTTGCGGCGGGCCGTTTCCGTTTACGGCCCTCCGATTCTTTCCTTCGGAAGCGATCATGGGCCGGCCCGGACGCTCGAACGGGCATCGAAAAGGACCCGGAAGCCCCCCGGCGAAGATCCTGCCGTCCGTGGAGGACGCGAAGCCGGCGCCGGCTTCGAATCTCTCGAGCGGGAATTTCACCGTTCACGTCGTGAGGCGATCGCATGCCGAAACGGCGAATCGTCTGCCGATGCCCTGGGTCACCCGTCCAGGCCGCTCTTCCGGAGCAGCTCCGCGAACCGCGGATCGCCGCGCAGGGGATCGAGGAACGCGTAGACCTTGAGCGCGACGCAGTAGCTCGCCCGGTGCTCGTACGAGTGCTCGAGCCACGTCAGGGCCGAATCGTGGTCGCCGAGCGCGAGATCCCGGCAGACCATCACGACGTCGGTGACGTACTTCCCCGCCTCGCGGTCCGCGTCGATCCGGGCGACGACGGCGCGGGCCGCGTCGGCGTCGCCCCCTCGCGCGTGCGCCAGCGCCAGGATGCCGAGCATCGTCGAGCTGCCGCCGGTGAGCTCGGCGCCTTTTTCCGCGGCCGCGACGGCCTTCCCGGGAGGGCCCGCCTCGAGCCCGACGAGGGCGAGCCACAGGTAGCTCTGCGGGAACGCGGCGTCGATCTCGATGGTCTTCTCGAGCTGCTCGCGCGCGCGGCCGTACTGCCGGGCGCAGTAGAGACTCCAGCCGTAGTCCGCGTGGATCAGGAGCGACAGCGGGTCGAGCTCCAGCGCCCGGCGGAACTGTTCCTCCGATTCCGAAAACCTCGCCTGCGTCGCGAGGAAGAAACCGTAGAAGTGGCGGGTGCGCGCCCGCTCGGGATTGATCTCGAGGGCGCGGCGGAACTCGCGTTCGGCCCCCGCCCAGTCGAGATCGAGGAGCGACGCGTAGCCGAGCGAAACGTGGGCCTCGTCCAGGCCTTCGTCGATCTCGAGCGCCTGGCGCGCGGCCGCCCTGGCGCGCGGGAGCGACTCGCGCGGGGACATCGCGCCGTACCGGTCCATGCCGAGCGCGGCGTAGCAGTCCGACAGCCCGGCGTAGGCGGCCGCGTCGGTCGGGTCCTCCTCGATCGCCTGCTCGAAGAACTCGATCGCCTTCCGGATGCTCGGCACCGTGCTCTTGTTCCAGTTGTAGCGGCCCTTGAGATCCAGGAGGTAGGCGGCCCGGGAAGCTGCGGGGCTCGACGAAGGAGAGGCCGCGGCGGGCGCGGCGACGCCGAGCGCGCCGGCCACCGCCGCCACGATCTTGCGCTCGGTCTCGCGAAGGCGGTCCGGCCCCGTCCGGAATTCCTCGCCCCAGATGCGCCATCCGCCCGCCGCGTCCACGAGCTCGAATCCGACGTCGAGATCGCCGCCGCGCTGCGCAAGGCGGCCGGTCAGGACGGCGGAGACCCCGAGATCGGCGGCGATCTTTCGCGGATCGGCGTCGGCGCCCAGACGAAAGACGGTCGTCCGCGCCATCACTCTCAGGCCCCCGAGGCGCGAGAGCGCGTCGATCAGGCTCTCCGCGATTCCATCGGTCAGGTAGTCGGATTCCGGTTCGCGCGTGACGTTGCGGAGCGGAAGCACGGCGACCGAGCGCGGCGCGGCCGGGACCGGGAAAGAAGGTGCAGGAAGTTCGTCGGACCGCGCCGGGGCCGGCCCGACCGCCGTCTCCGCCTCGGACTCGCCGGCCGATCCGCGCAGCGCATCGGACAGGAGCGCGGCGAGCCCGGCCGCCGAGACGGAGCGCCGCTCGGGATCCTTTTCCAGGCAGCGCGCGACGGCGGCGCCGACGGCGGCGGGAAGTCCGGGCGAGAGCGCCGCGAGAGGCGGGGGCTCGTCGCGGAGCGTCGCGGCGACCGTGTCCGACGCCGATCGGCCGCGAAAGGGGGGCCTTCCCGAAAGCATTTCGTACAGGATGCAGCCGAGAGAGAAAAGATCGCTCGCGGCTCCCGCGCGGGCGCCGCGGATCTGCTCGGGCGACATGTAGCCGACGGTCCCCATCACGACGCCCGTCGCCGTCATCATGTCGGCCGTGACGGCCGCGGTCTCGTTCTCCCCGCCGGAAACCGTGTCCTGCCGCGCGAGCCCGAAATCGAGGATCTTCACGCGGCCGTCGGAGGTCACGAAGACGTTTTCGGGCTTGAGATCCCGGTGGATGATCCCGCGGGCGTGCGTGACGGCGAGCCCGGCGGCGATCTCCCGCCCGATCTCGACGGTCCGCCGCCATGGAAGCCGGCCGCCGAGAAGCTCGCGCAGGGGACATCCCTCGAGCAGCTCGGTCACGGCGAAGCAGACGTCTCCGTCGACGCCGTAGTCGTGGATCGAGAGGATGTTCGGGTGGGTGAGCGCGGCGACGGCCCGGGCCTCCCTCTCGAAGCGGCCGCGAAACGCGGGGTCCCCGGCGAGGCGGCCGGTCAGGACCTTGACGGCGACTTCGCGGCCGAGGACGCGGTCCCGGGCCCGATAGACCTCGCCCATCCCGCCCGCGCCGATCCGCGCGAGGATCTCGTACCTGCCCAGCCGGGTCCCGTCGGGAAGAGCCACCGTGCGGAAAATCTACACGAATGCGCGGAAAACGCCGAGAAATTCGCAACGGCTCCCGGAATGCGCGCTGCCCCGGGGGGAATCTTCCTCCACCCGTACAGCCTCCCCGCCGCGGCGAACCAGCAGACATTGAAGAGAAGAACGTAAGCCGGGACCGCGGCGACGCGCCATCGCGCGTTTCCCCGCCACTCCATCGTGTCGTCGGCGAGAAGGGCGAGCCACGGCGCCCAGCTCCAGACGTACCATCCGCCGACGCCGCCCCACGCGCCGAAGACGCGGCGGTCGGCGAGCACGAACGCGAACGTGCCGGCGATCGCGACGACCAGGCCCGCCGCGTGCGCGGGGAAACGCGGCGAGCCGGCACAGATGCGGACGCCGAGCGCGAGCGCGGCGCCGAGAAGCAACCCGAGAACGAGGAGCCAGACCGGCGGCCGGAAGAAGCTCCACTCTCCGACCCACGGCACGCCCTTGACGATCGTGTACGCCGACCGGGCGAGGCCGGCGACGACCTCGCCGGCCGGCATCGGGCGAGGGATCCGTTTCGCGATCTTGACCGCGCCTCCCCAGGTCGATCCGCCGAGAACGACCACGGGAATCGCCGCCGCGGCGGCCGAGAGGAGCGCGAGCCCCCGGCGTCGTTCCCGCCAGAGGAGGACGAGGACGAAGACGAGGATCGGGAGGGCGTTCAACTTGATCAGGCATCCCGCCGCGAGAAGGAGCGGGAGAGCCGGCCCGCGGTAGGCCCGGTCGACGAGGTCGACGATCACCGCGGCCCAGAGGAAGACCATCGCGTCGTTCGAGCAGCGCACGAAGGATTCCGAGAAACCGGGAAGAAAGAGTGCGCTCATGCCGAGGAAGACGAAGAGCGACGACCGCCTTCGCGCGAGGCGCCGGAGCGGACCGGCAATCGCCGCGGCGACGAAGAGCAGCGAGAGGACCCGGAGACGCCGAAGCTCGTCCTCCGGCGCTTCCCCGGAGGGCGACGGGACGATCGCCTCGGACAGGGCGAGGAGCCCGCCGGCGACGGCGTAGTAGAGCGGCGGCTGGTTGTTCTCGTAGTTCGGATAGGCCGCGTGAACGATGGCCGGCGCGGGCGGCGGAGGCGCCGGGGGGACCGCCGGCATCTTCGGCCGGACGCCCGGAAACGGCGGGCAGCCGAACGCGCGCGCGAGGTCGGGTCCGCAGGGGTGGCGCGGGATCGCGCGCTGGACGGCGGGATCGAGCGGCGCGACCCCGAGGATTCCCCGGCCGCGGGCGACGGTCGAAACGCGGCTCAGGTGGAACGGCTCGTCGGGCCCTTCGAAGGGCGGGACAACCGCGACGTGGAGGGCGAGGCGGGCGAAGAGGAGGGCGGCCAGCGCGGCGAACACGCGGTGGCGGCTCGGAAGATCGTCCACGGACCGGATACTCCCACGAGTCCGCCAAGGCGTGGGGCACCGCTCCCCCGCTCGAATTCACCGTCGAGCCTCCGTCCGGCGTTTGGCCCCGCGGCGAGTCAGCTTCCGGCGGACTCTTCCGGATAGAGCTTTTCGAAATCGGGGTCGCCGTGAAGCGAGTTCAGGTCGGGGTCGCGGCGCACCCAGACCGAATCGCGATACCCGAACTTCCAGGCCTGCTTGAGAGCTTCGATCGCCTCGGATTTCCGGCCGAGGCTGCAATAGGTGCAGGCCGTGTTGTAGTGCATGGTGGGGTCGGTCGGACGGAGCGTGATCGCGAACTGCATCTCGCGGATGGCGTCGTCGGCGCGGCCGATCTGCGAATAGAAGTTCGCGAGGAGCGACCGGGCGCGCGCATCCTCCGGCACCTTCGCGATCTGTTTTTCGAGCGTCTCGATCGCACGCTGCCGGATGTTGCGTTCCTGGTCTTCCTTGCCGAGAGCGTTCATCGCGTTCATGATCGGAACGAAGACGCTGTAGTCCTCGCCCGAGGCGTCGATCGCGGTGTCGGCCATGTCGACGAGCTCCTGGTAGTGCCCGGAGCTGAAGAGGGAGCGGCCGAGCAGGTAGTAGGCCCCCTCGCAGTCGGGCTTCGAGGCGACGACCTCGCGCACGATCGCCTGGGCTTCCGCGTTCTTCCCCTCGCTGTGGAGCACCCATGCCTCCGCCACCCGGACCTCCGGCAGGTCCCGGCCGAGGGCGCTCGCCCGCTGCGACGCGGCGACCGCCTTCTCGGTCCACTTCGGCGTCCGCTCGTAGTCGAAGTGGTAGATCCCGCACACGCTCGCGATGCCGGCCCAGGCGAGCGCGAAGCCCGGGTCCTGGGCCACCGCGTTCTCGTACATCTGCAGCGCGAACTCGAGATCCTGGCGCGTGCGGCGCCTCGCATAACTGCGGCCCCGAAGGAAGAAGTCGTAGGCCTGCAGGTTCTCCGTCGGGCGGGCCGCGATCGCCTTCTCCTCGCGGGGGCTCAACGTCAGCCGCAGGGCCGAGGCGATCTTGCGGGCGATCTCGTCCTGCACCTCGAAGACGTCCTGCATCTCGCGGTCGTAGCGCTCGATCCAGAGCGGAAAGTCCGTGTGCGTGTCGACGAGCTGCGCGCTGATCCGGAGCCGGTTCCCGGCGCGCCGGAGACTCCCGGCGAGGACGTACGCCGCCCCGAGCTGCTGCCCGATCTGCGCCGGTGTGGCCGGCTTGTCGCGGTAGGTGAGGACGGTCGGCCGCGAGAAGACCTTGAGCCCTTCGATCTTCGAGAGCTCCGCGATGATGTCCTCGGTGATTCCGTCGCGGAAGTATTCGTCCTCCTTCACGCCGGAGAGATTCTCGAAGTAGAGAACGGCGACGGACTTCTCCGTCGGTTTCACGGCGCCGCTCTTTGAGTCCGAGAGCTCCGCGGCGCGCCTCGGGCCCGAGTCGACGTCCCTCTTCAAGCGCAGGAGCTCGGTCTTCAGGTCCGTCGCGCTCTGGTAGCGCATCGCCCGGTCCTTTTCGAGCGCGCGGCCGATGATCCGTCCGAGCTCCGGAGGCTGCGCGGGATTGACCTGGGAAAGCGGCAGTGGATCGCGGTTCAGGATGGCGTCGAAGATCACCGCCTGCGTGTCCCCCTGGAAGGGAAGGGCGCCGGTCGCCATCTGATAGAGCACGGCGCCGAGCGAGAAGATGTCCGTCCGCGCGTCGGTCAGCTGACCCCGGGCCTGCTCCGGCGACATGTAGTGAACGGTACCCATCACCGTTCCCGTCATCGTCAACGGGCCGGCGCCGATCGCCGTGTCGAGGCTGGAGTCCTCGCCCTTCTGGGCGAACGCGGCCTCGACCTTCGCGAGGCCGAAGTCGAGGATCTTGACCTGTCCCCGGTCGTTGATCATCAGGTTCGCGGGCTTCAAGTCCCGGTGGGCGATCCCCTTGGAATGCGCCGATTCGAGTGCATCCGCGATCTGGATCCCCAGGTCGAGGAGCGGGCCGATCTCGAACGGCTGCCGGCCCATCTTCTCGGCGAGTGTGGAGCCCTTGATCAGCTCCATCACGATGAAGGGCTGGCCGTCGTGCTGCTCGATCGCGAAGACCGTGCAGATGCCCGGATGGTTCAGCGCCGAGGCCGCGCGGGCCTCGCGCTTGAAGCGCTCGAGCATCGCGGCTTCGTTCTTCAGGTCGGCGGAGAGGACCTTGATCGCGACGCGGCGGCCGAGGTCGGAGTCCTCCGCTTCGTAGACGGAGCCCATCCCTCCGGTGCCGAGGAGCCCGACGATCTTGTAATGAGCGATGGTCTGGCCGGCCAGGGATTCCATGGAACGCCTCCCGATGGGTTTGCTCGAGGACGATACCACCACGTCGGCGGAATCGGCCGAGGGCGGACCATCCCGCCGGCGCGCAAGCTCGAGAAGATCGCGTTTTCGGCCGGAAGCTACGCGTACGACGGGGTGATCGATGCGGTCGCCGACGGAGGCTTCGGAATCCACGGCGAGATCCAGGCGTTGCTCGCGCCCGCGTCCGCCGAAGGAGCGCCGGCCGGGGAGAAGAAGTGATCTAGATCTGGGGTTTCGGGATGATGCAGGTTTCGCGGGTTTCGTCCGGGCTGACCCGCCGATGCTCGTAGGTCTGGTTCTCGTCCATTTCCGAGAACCGGCCCATCCGGTGGCA
>DATFVB010000236.1 GCA_035260525.1 Thermoanaerobaculia bacterium | reverse complement strand
TCCCGGAAGCCCGTCGTAGAGTCCCCGAGGGCGTTCCCGGAGGATCGCGGCGCGTCCGGGGCGGAATCCCAGGACGGGATGCGGCGGACGCGGCGAAGGGATCGGCCGGACGCGCGGCCCGCCCGGGCGTGGCTCGAGTGGCCGTTTTCCCGGACCGGCAGGCCGCGAGACCGTCGGGGGGGCCGTCCTCGGAACGAGAGAGACCGGCGGACGGTAGCCGCCCGCCCCCCACCATCGACCATGATGCCGCCGGCCGCCGCCGTGCCCCTCCCACCAGGAGATCCCCGTGTCGAAAAAGGGGAACGTCCACGAGATCCCGAAGCTCCAGCCGTCCCACGAATACCGGGCGCCCCAGCCCCACGTCCACGGCCAGCCCCAGTACCCACCCGGCCCGATCCAGGGCGGGTAGTACCATCCCGTTCCCCACACGATCGTTCCCCAGTCTCCGACGAGACAGCCCAGATAGCCGGGGGTGTAGCCGACGTACACGTACTCCGGCGTGGCCCGGTAGATCGAGACGAACCGCACCGGATAGACGGGCGCGTCGGGAGGAATGGCTTGGATGTCTTCCTCCGGGATCGCGTCGGCGACGACCCAGGGTCCCGACGGCGAATTGGAGACGAACCAGACGCCTGCGTCGCAGGCGAACCACCGGCCTTCGATCTCGAGGACCGGAATCGATGCATTGGCCGCGTAGCGCACGCGCGTTCCGGCGATCGCGACGAAGTCGGGGGCCCCGTCGTACCGAACCTCGGGCGCCGCCCGGTCGCGACGGACCGCCGCCGTTTCGGGAATCCACGCGTCGAGCGCGGCGTCCTCCGCCTCGTCGGTGCCCGGAATGCTCGCGAGCACGCCGCCGGCGGCGGAGTCGGGAGGGATCTTCGAGAACTCGCGGGGCAGCGCGTCGGGAGGCACGAACGTCCACCCGTCGGAAGAAAGCGACGGCGCGACGTACCAGCGTCCCGCGAGCAGCAGGAAATAGCGCTGCGACGAGACGTCCATCAACACGTCGCTCTCGGTGTTGTCCATGCGGAGGATGTCGAGACCGTCGATCGGGGTGAACGTCGGGTCTCCCTCGGAGACGACGAGCTCCGCGGGCTCCGTCGAGACCACGATCTTCGGCGGAGCGCTCTCCTCGGTTCCGTCCGGCGGCGCATCGGGAGGCACCGCGATCGCCGCGAGGTCGGCGGGAGGCGCGGAAATCGGCGTCCACGGGCCGCGCGGCTCGGAGGTGCGGTACCACCACCGGCTCCCGCCGGCGAGGTACCACGCGCCCGTCCGCGAATCGAGAGCGACGAAGAACGGCGTGTTGACGGCGATCTTCCAGGGGCCGCCCTCTTCGACGTCACGAAGGCGCGGCTCGCCGTCGAAGAGGAGGAGGACCGAGGGCTCCCGCGCGAACAGGATCCTCGGGGGGTCGTTGCGCAGGCCGGCGGCGCTCCGGCGTTCGCGCTCGGCGACCTTCAGGCTCTCGAGGAGCCGGTCATAGGAGCCGACGAGGCGCCACTTCGGTATCTCCTCCTCGAGGATCGCGGCGAAACGCCGCTCCCGCTCCGGCGTGATGTTCGGGAAGCGCACCCGGCGGACCGCGACGTCGAGGATCGAGACCGTCCGGGCGGAGCGGTCGACGGAAACGCGGGCCGAGAAGAAGACGACGCCGAACCGCGGCGACGTTGCGCGCCTCCGCGTGACCGAAACGGCGGCGCGGCCGGTGATCGTGTCGCCCCCGAACGTCTCGGCCTGCGGCTGGTAGATCACGATCCGCGATCCTTTCGCGGTCGTGAATTCCCGGGGCCAGGAGTCGGGCGCCCCGGGCGCGCGCGCCGCGAGCACGCCGGCGAAGAGCAGCGCCGCCGCGACCGCGAACGCTTTCACGCGACTGCGGGGGGCGCGGCCACCGCTCGAAGCTTCGTCATCGCGGCCGCCGGGTCGACCTGATTTTTGGCCGGGACGAGGAGGACCGGACGATCGGCGTCCCGAACGACCGTGCGGGCGTTCGAGCCCAGCAGCAGTCCCGACATGACCGAGCGGCCTGTCCCCGCGAGCGCGATCAGGTCGAAATCGGATTCCCGCGAGAAATTGAGGATGCCCTCGGCGGGGAACTCGGCCGAGACGACGTGCGCGTCCGTCACGGGGATCCCGAATCCCGGCGTCAGCCGGCTCCGCCAGCGCGCGATCTCGTCGCTGCCGGCTTTGAGCAGCATCCCGGAATCGAGATGCCGCGTGCCGTGTCTCGCCAGCACGTAGAGGAGGTGCGCCTCCGCGCCGGCCGCGGCGGCGATCGCCATCCCCCAGTCGGCGCTCGCGCGCGACGCGTCGGAGAAATCGGTCGCGATGAGCACCCGCCGCACGCGCCAGTCCTCCGGGACCGCGCGATGGACGAGGAGCGGGGTGGTCGCCTGCCGGAGGAGCGCCGACGTCAGCTGCCCGAGCCGCCCCTCGCGCGTGTCGGACCGGGTCGCGCGGACGACGGTGAGGTCCGCCTTCCACGCCGACATCTCCCGGACGAGCTCGGCGATCGGGAACCCTTCGGCGACGTCGGTCTCGACGGCGAAGCCGGCGCGCTCCAGAGGCTCGCTGTTTCGCCGAGCCAGGTCGTTGGCGGCCAGACGCGCCTCGCGGTCGATGCGGGCGATCTCCTCGAAATCGGCGTACATCTCCGGCACGAACGCCTCGCTCTGGAGCGGGCGCGACACGTACAGCCGGCGAACGTGGGTCTCGGCCGGCGGAAAGATCGCCTTCAGGAGCGGGAGCGCCTCGCGGCACCCCTCCTCGGGCGCCATCGGGAGCAGGACGCGAAAGCGACGGGACTCGTTCATGGTTCCTCCTCGGAGGATTCGGCGACACCGCGAAGCTCCGCGGCGGGCGCCTCCATCGCGAGGTTACGGGGCGAGGAGCCGAAAAGCCTGATCCAGACGGATCAAACGGCGAAAATCGTGCGTTTCTCGGATCCGGAAGCGGCCGGGTCCGGCCGCGGGAAGCGCGAATCCGCCGGCGCGGAGGCCCTCCCTACCGGATCCCGCGAACGAAGAGCAGGATCGCGATCCCGAACCCGATGACCGCGACGGCGGCGCGCGACTTCTCCTTCCCGATGCGGCGGGCAAACCGCGCTCCGCCGTATCCCCCCGCGATCGCGCCGGCGATCATCACGAGCGCGGCCTGCCACTCGACGGCGCCGCGGGCGATGAAATACGCGGCGGCGACGGCGTTGATGCACATCCCGAAGAAGTTCTTCAGGCCGTTCATCGCGTGGATGTCGGACAGTCCCAAAAATCCGAGAGTCGCGAGCATCAGGATCCCGATCCCCGCTCCGAAGTAGCCGCCATAGATCGCGACGCCGAATTGGAAGAGGGCCGCCGCCGCGAAGCGCGCGCGGGATCGCGGGCGGTCCCCGCCGGCGGCGGAGGAGCGCGACACGGCGCCCTGGGCGAGGAAGAGCACCGTTGCGAAGAGGATCAGGAACGGGGCGAGCCGCTCGAAGGCCTTTTCGGGAGTGCGGAGGAGCAGGACCGAGCCGATCGCGCCGCCGAGCAGGCTCGGGAGCAGGAGAGTCTTCAACCACGCTCGGTGAGTCGCGACGTCGCGCCGGTAGCCCCACATGCTCGCCGCCGCTCCGGGCCAGAGGGCGATCGTGGAGGTCGCGTTGGCCACGATCGCCGATTCGCCGAGGAAGAGGAGCGTCGGGTAGGTCAGGATCGTGCCGCCGCCCGCCATCGCGTTCATCGCTCCCGCGCCGATCGACGAGGCCACGAGCGCCAGGATGTGAGGAAGCGTCACGCGCGGCGCATTATGTCATCGCAGGCGAAGCACGGCCGCGCCTTCGATCTCTCCGCGCTTGATCTTCCCAAGCGCGGCGTTGGCCTGCTCGAGCGCGAACGTCTCCACTCGCGCGCGGATCGGAACTTCCGCGGCGAGCGCGAGGAATTCCCGCGCATCGCGCCGCGTGTAGCTCGCGACGCTCCGGACGCCGCGCTCCCAGTAGAGATCGTCGAAAGAAAACGAGGGGATCGGGCTCATGTGGATCGCGTTGACGGCGAGCGTCCCGCCGCGGTCGAGCCGCGGAAGCATCTGCGGGAGGAGCTCTCCGGCGGGCGCGAACGTGATCGCCGCGTCGAGCGGGACGCCGGGGTCGTCGCCAACGGCGCCGGCCCAGGCCGCGCCCATTTCGCGGGAGAGGCGGCGATGACGCTCCTCGCGAGTGAAGACGTAGACCTCGCACTTCCCGTGGAGCGCGGCCTGGATCGCCAGGTGGGCCGACGCTCCGAAGCCGACGAGGCCGAGACGGCCGCCCGGCCGAATCCCGGAGACCGCGAGCGATCGGTAGCCGATGATGCCCGCGCACAGGAGCGGCGCGGCGGCCTCGGGAGCGAGGCCGGGCGGGAGGGGAAACGCAAACCGCGCGTCCGCGATCATCGATTCCGCATATCCGCCGGCGCGATCGCGTCCGGTGTGGAGCGGCGAGAGACACAGGTTCTCGCGTTCCGTCGTGCAGAACCGGCAGACCCCGCACGTCCGCCAGAGCCATCCGACGCCGACCGCGTCTCCTTCGCGCAAGCCCGCCGCGCCGCTTCCGACTTTCGAGACGCGGCCGGCCACCTGGTGGCCGGGGACGAGGGGGATCTCCGCGGAGACTTCGCCTTCCACGATGTGGAGGTCGGTCCGGCAGACGCCGCACGCCTCGACCGCGATCGCGATTTCGCCGGCGCCGGGGGTGGGCTCCGGGATCTCGCGCGCCTCGAGCCGGTCGGTCTCCGCGTCTCCGGTCGCCGCCAGCACCATCGCCCGCATGCGGCCATTCTCGCACCGGGAAGGCCGCGGGCCGATAATCCGGGGCGTGCCGGAGCTTCCCGACGTCGCGGTCTACGTCGAGTCCCTCGAGCGGATGGTCGCCGGGCGAATGCTCGATCGCGTCCGGGTCGCGAGCCCGTTCGTGCTTCGCTCGTACGACCCGCCGATCGCGGAGGCCGAAGGAAAAACCGTCCGGGGAGTCCGCCGCCTCGGCAAGAGGGTCGTCTTCGCGCTGGAAGGCGACCTCTTCCTCGTCGTCCACCTGATGATCGCCGGCCGCTTCCACTGGAAGCCGAAGGGGGCGAAGCTCGCCGGCAAGGTCAACCTCGCCTCGCTCGATTTCGACCGCGGGTCGCTTTTTCTCACCGAAGCGAGCCCGAAGAAGCGGGCGTCGATCCACCTCGTGCGGGGGGAAGCGTCGCTTTCCGAGTTCTCGCGCGGCGGGATCGAGCCGCTCGAGGCGACTCGGGCCGATTTCGACGCCGCGCTGCGTTCCGAGAGCCACACCCTGAAGCGCGCGCTGACCGATCCGCGCCTCTTTTCCGGGATCGGCAACGCGTATTCCGACGAGATCCTGCACGCGGCGAAACTCTCTCCGATGCAGCGGACCGGCAAGCTGACCGAAGAGGAGCGGGCACGGCTCTTCGACGCGATCCGGCGCACGCTCGCCGGTTGGACGGACCGGATCCGCCGGGAGACGGGCGGCGGCTTCCCGGAGAAGGTCACAGCCTTCCGCGAGGGGATGGCGGTACACGGCCGGTTCGGCCAGCCTTGTCCCGACTGCGGCGCCCCGGTCCAGCGGATCGTCTACGCGGAGAACGAGGCGAACTACTGCGCCGTCTGCCAGACAAGGGGGCGCCTCCTCGCCGATCGGGCGCTCTCCCGCCTCATGCACGACTGGCCGAAGACCATCGAGGAGCTCGAGCAGAGGAAAGAACGGCAGGCGCCGGGCGGGCGGTCATTTGACCCCGTCCCGGACGCGTTCGATAATCGCCCAAACCATCGGAAGAGGAGGAACAGATGACACCCTTGTCGGCGCTCTGGCTCCCGATCCTGCTGTCGGCGGTCTTCGTTTTCGTGGCGAGCTCGATCATCCACATGGCTCCTCTCTGGCACAGGACGGACTACCCGAAGATGCCGCGGGAGGCCGAGGTGATCGCTGCGCTCCAGCCTCTCGGCATTCCTCCGGGCGACTACATGGTCCCCCGGTGCTCCGGCCGGGACGAAATGAAGTCGCCGGAATTTCAGGAGAAGCTCAAGAAGGGTCCGGTGATGGTCGCGACCGTGATGCCCAACGGCATGATGTCGATGGGCCGCAGCCTTGCGCTCTGGTTCGTCTATCTCCTCGTCGTAGAGATCTTCGCCGCCTACATCGCCGGGAGGGCGATCGCTCCCCCGACCACGTTCCGCCGCGCGTTCCGGTTCACGGGCGCCGTGTCCTTCATCGGCTACGTCCTCGCGCTGTGGCAGCTGACGATCTGGTATAGGCGCGCGTTCAGCGCCGCGGTCAAGGAGACGATCGACGGCGTCATCTACGCGGTGATTGCGGGAGCGACGTTCGGCTGGCTCTGGCCAAAATAGCTGGCGCGGCGATGCATCGAGCCGGGCGGGCGCGTGCGCCGCAACCCGCGGCCTTACCGTACGCTTTCGGTACGCCGCGGCCGCGGGTCGGACGCCCGCATCCCGCCGGGCTCGCGCCTCGGCGCGCCTTCGACTTCTCTGAACTGAGTCGGGTTCGTCCCGACTCACGGGCGGGCGAGCGCGGCGACTTGTCGCGCCGAAGCCCTCCGGACCCTTGGCGAAGGAGGGCGCGGCGATGCATCGAGCCGGGCGGGCGCGTGCGCCGCAACCCGCGGCCTTACCGTACGCTTTCGGTACGCCGCGGCCGCGGGTCGGACGCCCGCATCCCGTCCGCCTTCGCCGAGGCTTCGGCGGATCGAAGCGAGGACACCGCCTTCCGAGCCAAGAAACGTCATCGGCGATCGATCCGCCATAGCTCGTGAGAGCGACGGCGGACCGGGCTCGCGCCTCGGCGCGCCTCACAGGACGAGTAAAACGTGCGCCGTTGATGAGCGACTCGACCGCGCCGCCGGCACCCCATCGCCGACGGTCCATCATGTCTCGCCGGTCGCGAGTCCGACGCCGCAGACTGCTCTTG
>DATFVB010000235.1 GCA_035260525.1 Thermoanaerobaculia bacterium | reverse complement strand
CGCCCCGAGGAGATAGAGGCCCATGACTCCCCCGATCGTCCAGGCCTCCCAGGCATTCACCCGCGCCACGAACGACCATCCGGCGACCTTCAGCAGGCAGCCGCGCGTCGAGGCGATCGTGAAGTTCGCCCAGAACCAGTGCCGCTTGCTGCGGCCGAAGGCCGGGAAGGAATAGACGAAGGTCGCCAGCGCCCCCGCGACGTAGATGAAGAAGCAGGCGTGGTCGAGAAGCGGCGCGGTCAGCCGGTCGTGGAAGCTCGTCCGCGGATAGGGGACGACGAACCACGTCGGCAGCAGGGAGAAGGCGTAGAGAATCGAGGCCACGATCCAGGCGGAGGAAAACGACACTTCCCCCGTGACGAGCGGCCGCCCGGGCTTGTTCTCGCGATCGATCTCGAAGTCCGCGATCTGGTTGACGATGTTCGACGCCGCGTTCATCGCCGAGGCGTCGAGCGATCCGAGCGCGATCGTCAGCACGACCGCCCAGGTGACGCGCCGCGCCGGGTCGGGGTTGTGCGCCGAGCCGTACGCGCAGATCGCGCCGGAGAGGATGCCGAGCAGCGGCGGAAGCAGCGTGAACGGCCGCCACAGCGCCAGGTGCGCCGCGAGCGGCGAGCGCCTCGCCTCGCCGGCCGTGCCGCTCACGCGATCCCCCACACGTTGCCGAAGGGAACGTAGAGGCGTCCGAGCGCGATCGAAGCCGCGATCTCCCACGCGACCGCCGCGCCGACGAGCGTGTTGAACGCGTTGCAGAACTCGTGGTCGACGCGGATTTCCCTTCGGGCCGCGAGGTCGATCAGAAGAGATTCGGCGAGGGACCCGGCCACGCCCGCCGCGACGACGACGACGGCGAGCCGCCAGGAATAGAGCCCGGCGGCCGCGCCGGCCGCCGCGACGAGGAACGCGCCGAGAACGCCGCCGAGGACGCCCGCGCCGGAGACCGCGCCGCGCGTGCCGGGCGGCACGGCTTTCATCCGCGAAAGGAGCAGCGGCCGCCGGCCGTAGAGCGTACCGAGCTCGGTGCCGAACGTGTCGGCGAGCGCCGCCGCGAACGACCCCGCGAGCGCCAGAGGCAGGACCGGCACGGACGAAGCGACGACCCGGGCCCGCATCGCGAACACGATCCAGGCCCCGACGGAGACGTTCGCCCACACGTGGCGCGCGCCGCGCCGCGCGCGATTCGCCTGCGCCGTGCCGAGCTTCTCCTTGCGCGCATACCCGAGCTTCGAGGCGAGCGTTCCGAAGAGGAAGAACGTCCAGAGCACCGCGTAGGCGCCCCACCCGCCAAAATGCAGGATGATCGACCCGGCGACGAAGCCGGCGATCGAGCCGGAGAGCGCGACGAGCCGGAGAGGAATCGAGAGGAGCGCGATTGCCGCGTTGACCGCGAGAGCGGTCGCGAACGCGACGCGGGGACCGCCGGAGACGACGGCCGGGCCGGCGGCGCCGACGAGCGGCCCCATGTGGAGCGAGGCCCACGCGAACGCGACGGCGAGCCCGGGCACGACGTTGTCGTCGAGCCCCGTCTCGAGGGACTCGACGAACGCGCCGAGCAGCGCGAATCCGGCGAACGCGGAGAGCGCGACTCCGACGGCGACCCGCCCGCTGAACGCCATGAGGAGCGCGCCCCCGGCCGCGCCGAAGACGGCATAGGCGGCCGAGCCGGTCCAGGTCTTCTTTCCGTTCCAGGGAAGCGCCGGGCCGCCGACGGTCCGGCCGACGATCGATGCCATCGGGTCGCCCAACGCCATCATTCCCCAGATCGCCGCGGCCGCCGGCAGCGCGTGGCGGAAGAGAAGGATGACGAGGAGCACGGTCGCCGGATAGGCGACGATCCCGACGTCGCGCCGCCTCGCCCCGTCGCGATAGATCCCGCGGCCGAACGCCGGGAGCGCGAAGAGATTGAAGAGCAGAGCGCCGGCCGCACAGAGCGCGGCGATCGGCCACGACAACCAACGAAGGAGAAGCGCAAAGAGCCCCATTCCCGCGTGGACGGCCTTGCGGCCCCACTCGCCGACAGAGATCGTCGCGGACGGCATTGGCCGGAATCTAGCATGCGGGAAAGCCCGCGCCTCGCCCGCCGCCGGGTTTCCGCGATCTAGCGGGGGACTCTCTTCCACTCCTCCTCGAGGTATTCGAGCGAGGCCGCCGGGCCCTTTTCCTTCTCGAACCGGAACGTCACGACCTCGCCGCTCTCCATGAGCTCGACGCGGAGCTGATTGGCGGCCGCGTCGTACACTTCCGCCCGGTTCGTCGCTTCGCCGGCGCGGACTTCCAACCCCCCGGCGATCACCCGCCAGTCCATCCGCCCGAACCGCGGGTTCTCGTAGACGCCGGCGTAATCGCCGAGCGGATGGGGAAGGGGCTTCTGACGCTCCGCGCGGCGGGCGAGCTCCTCGGGAAGCTTCTTGCGATAGGCGTCCGCTTTCGATTCCAACCCGGCGAGCCTTGCCGCGTACGTCTCCTCGAGACCGGGCTTTCCGAGCAGGCGGTCGTAGACGTAAGTTGCGACGAGGTCGGCCGCGGAGGTCGCGGGCTCCTCTCCGTTGACGAGCACGGCGACGCCGATCCCGTGATCCGGCATGAACGACACATGCGAGAAATAGCCCGCGAAGCCGCCGAACCGGCTCACGACGAGATCGCCTTCGTACCGCGAGAGGTCCCACCCGAGCCCCCACGCGAACCGGTGGAAGGGCCCGAAGTCGCGGTTCTGCTCCACCGCGGCCTTCTGCGTCGCCGCGATCGTGTCGGCCGGAAAAACACGCGTGCCGTCGATCGCGCCGCCGGAAACCTCCGCCGCGAGGAATCGTCCGAGGTCGCGCGCCGAGGAGAAAAGGCCGCCGGCCGCGTGCAGGGTCGCGTCGCTCTTGGCGAGCGGGGTTCGCCGCCAGCCGCCGGGTCCGAAGGCGTGCGGACGGGCGATCGCGTCCGGGTCGAGCTCGGAAAGACGCGCTTTCGTCTCGCTCATTCCCGCCGGCTCGAGCACTTCCCGCCGGACCACGTCTTTCCAGCTCGATTTCGTCCGGGCCTCCAGCACGAGGCCGAGGATGTTGTAGCCGAGATTGCCGTAGTGGAACGCCCGTCCCGTCGTCGAGGGGCCGTAAGTCCCGAGAATCGCGATCAGTCCGTCCCGAGTGAAATCTCCGGAAAACGCCGTGCGGAAAACGACGGGGCCTCCGTCCCGGATGCCGTGCGTCATCGTCAGGAGGTTCCGAATCGTGATCGCATCGGCCGAGAGCGGTGGCCGGAGTTTGAGATCGGGAAGATAGCGCGAGAGCGGCGCGTCGAGATCGAGCTCGCCCCGGTCGGCGAGGCGGACGGCGGCGAGCGCGGTGAACGCCTTCGTGCTGGAGGCGAGGTAGAACGGCGTGTCTTCGGTGACCCCGCGTCCCGTGTCCCGGTCGGCGACGCCGAACCCTTTCGCGTGGATCACCCAGTCGCGGTCGACGACCGACAGCGAGAGGCCGGGCGCCAGGCCCGAGTCGACGACCCGGCGGGCGAACGCGTCGACGTCCTTTCTCCAGTCTCCGGCCGGCGGCGGGGCCGCGGCCCCGGCCGCGCGCGCCAGGAACGCCGCCAGGAGAATTCTTCCGATGGTCCGGCCTCTCGTGTCGATCACTCGTGCACCTCCGTTGCTCCGGAATCTACCGAAGCCGAAACGCGATGGCTTGAACGAATCGAGCCCGGCTCAGACGCGCGCGACGAGGCGCGAATATCCGGACGGCGTGAGCCCCGCCCGCCGCCGGAAGTCCCGACACAGATGGGCCTGGTCCGCATACCCGTGCTCGTGGGCAAGGCGCGTGAGGTCGCACCCGCCCGAGGCGATCGCCTCTGCGGCCCGACGAAAGCGCTGGCGCGTCCGGTACGAGACGACCGAGGTCCCGTAGGACCGGCGGAACGCCCGCGTCAACGAAGCGGGATGCAACCGCGCCTCCCGCGCGAGCGCCCGGACGGAAAGGCCGTCGCCGTCGTCGATCCTCTCCTTGACGCGGCGCAATGCCGGGGAGGGATGGCGCTCCCTCCCGCCGCCGTCCTCGCCGATCGTTCCCAGCACGTCCCAGACGCGGTCTTCCAGAAGAGCGGCGTCGAGGGGGCCCGCGGCGTCGTATTCGGCCGCGAGAGCGAGCATCGTCCGCACCGCCGGGCCCGCGTGCATCCAGCGCCACCGTCCGAGGGTCGTGCCGGCGGCGGCCAGCCTCTCGGCGAACACGCCGGCGAACGCGATCTGGAGAGTGCGGGCGCCGCCGGGACCGATCTCGTCTGAATGCCGCACCCCCGGAGGCTTGACGACCATGCTGAGCGGCGTTCCATTCTCGTGGCGCCCCTCCACGACCTCGCGAATCGCGCCGCGAAGGAGGATCGTGATCTGGGCGGCCTCGTGCGCGTGCGGCGGCTGCCGGCACCCGCCGGCATACCGGCTCATCGTCAGGACGAAGGGACCGGCCGGATGGGCGACGGGCTCGGAAGGGGTCGGCGCGGAGGGCATCGATCGACTATACGAGCGCCTCGAATCAAATGTTCCCCGAAAGCGACGTCCCCCGCCGTTGCAGGTATTCCGCCAGCGGCTCCCGGAAGTCCCGCGGCGTCTCTCCGGTCAGCCGCTCGAATTTCCCGGTCGAAAGGACGGAATACGCCGGACGCGCGGCCGGACGAGCGAGCTCGGCCGACGTGATCGGCCGGACGTCGATGCCGTCGAAACCGGCGAGGCGGTAGATCTCGCGGGCGAATTCGTTCCACGTGACTTCGCCGCGGTTCGCGTAATGCACGATTCCGGCAGCGCCGGCTCCGGCGAGCGTCACGAGGGCTTCCGCGAGGTCGGTCGTGGCGGTCGGGCGGCCCACCTGGTCGGCGACGACGCGGACTTCTTTCTTTCCGTCCTCCGCCTGCTTCAGCATCGCCTCGACGAAGTTCGGCCCGCCGTTGCCGAAGAGCCACGATGCTCGGACGACCAGCGCTCCCGGCGCTTCGAGCGCATGCTGCTCACCTTCAAGCTTGGTTCGGCCATAGGCGGAGAGCGGCGCCGCCGGATCGTCCTCGACGTAGGGGGATCGTTTCGTGCCGTCGAAGACGAAGTCGGTCGAGACGTGGACGAGCTTCGCCCCGCTCTTGGCGCAGGACTCCGCGAGTGTCGCGACCGCGTCGGCGTTGACCGCTTGCGCCCGCGGGTCGGTCTCGCAGAGGTCGACCTTCGTGAACGCGGCGCAGTGGAAGACGACGTCCGGCCGGAAGCTCGCGATCACGCCGCGCACGTGCCCGGCGTTCGTCACGTCGAGCTGGACACGGGTCGGCGCGACGACCTGGACGTCATTCCGGCGGCCGAGCGCCGCGCGCAGATCGCGGGCGAGCATCCCGCCCCCGCCGGTGATGAGGACCTTTTTCATCTCGTCGAAGGTGTCACGGCCGATTCTTCCCTGCCGTATTCGTCGGTGCTCCGGCGAAACCTCACCCCCGCCTCACGGCGACCCCTCTCCATGTGGAGAGGGTAGAGCGGACTCACCTGTCATAAGTTGACCCTGTCATTCTGAGAAGCAAGCGACGAAGAATCTAGCCGTTCTAAACAATGACGGGATTGGGACTCTTCTCTCACGCCCTCTCCACATGGAGAGGGGGCAGGGGGGTGAGGTTTCGCGGACGCGCCCCGCAGATAGGGGCGAGGACGCGGGTTTCACGAGCGTCTGAGCGTGCTCACGAGCGCAGCCGCTCGTGGTACTGCGTCTTGTAGAAATCGCGGTAGTGCGGATCGTGATCCTTGATCGGGCGCCACCAGTCGGGATGCGCCACGTACCAGTCGATCGTCGAAGCCAGGGCGTCGTCGAACTTCGTCTCGGGGCGGAAACCGAGCTTCGCGAGCTTCCCGGAATCGAGCGAATACCGGCGATCGTGCCCGACCCGGTCGGCGACCGGCCGGATGAGCGTTTCGGGCTTGCCGAGGATCGCGAGGATCTTCTTGGTGATCTCGACGTTCTCGCACTCGTTGCCGCCCGCGACGTTGTAGACCTGCCCGGCCTCGCCCCGCTCGATCAGGAACTCGATCGCCGCGGCGTGATCGTCGACGAAGAGCCAGTCGCGGACGTTTTTCCCGTCCCCGTAAAGCGGCAGCGGCAGGTCGTCGAGCGCGTTGGTGACGAAGAGGGGGATCAGCTTCTCCGGGTACTGGTAGGGGCCGTAGTTGTTCGACGCGCGCGTGATCACGACCGGAACGCCGTACGAGGCCCAGTACGAGTACGCGAGGCGGTCCCCTCCGGCCTTCGACGCCGAGTACGGGTTGCGCGGGTGGAGCGCCGATTCCTCCGTGAAGGCGCCGCTCTCGATCGAGCCGTAA
>DATFVB010000234.1 GCA_035260525.1 Thermoanaerobaculia bacterium | reverse complement strand
GAGCACATGCTCTCGGTGCTGCGGACCTGGCTCTACCGGTGAGCCGTTTCCGGGCGCCGAGGAGCGCGAGGGGCGCGTGAGCCGGCGCGCGCCGCGCCCGGGAGCGGTCCCGACGACCGAGCCGCCGGAGAAGGCCAGCGTTCTCGTCGTCGACGACAGCGCCGAGAAGCTCCTCGCGCTCGGGGCGATCCTGTCGGAGCTCGACCAGAACATCGTCGAAGCGAGGTCGGGGCGCGAGGCGCTCCGCGAGCTGCTGCGGCGCGACTTCGCGGTCGTGCTGCTCGACGTCAACATGCCCGGCATGGACGGGTTCGAGACCGCGGCGCTCATCCGGCAGCGGAAGAGCTCCGAGAACACCCCGATCATCTTCATCACCGCGTACAGCGACGACACCCATGCGCGGCAGGGATACGAGCTCGGCGCGGTCGACTACATCATCACGCCGGTCATCCCCGAGGTCTTGAAGTCGAAGGTCGGCTTCTTCGTCGATCTCTACCGCAAGTCGGCGCAGATCCGCCGCCAGGCCGAGTCGCTCGCCGACCGCGCCGCCCAGCTCCAGCGTCTGACGCAGGCGTCGCTCGCGATCCACTCGGCGCCGTCGGTCGAGGAGATCCTGCGCATCGTGACGGAGACGGCTCGGGAGGTCGCCGGCGCGGACCGGGCCGACATCGTCCCGGCGCTGACCGAATCGTGGGGAACGGGGGCGCCCGGGCCTCCCGGGAAGTCTTCGCCGGCGGATCTCGCGGCGACGCTCCTGGGACGCGACGGCCGCGACATGGGAACCCTCCGGATCTTCGGACGGCCCCTCGGGCCGGACGAGGGCGCGATCCTGACGCAGCTGGCCCAGATGGCCTCGATCGCGATCGAGAACGTCCTTTACACCGAGGCGCGCGAGGCGAACCGGCTGAAGGACGAGTTCCTGACGACCCTCTCGCACGAGCTGCGCACCCCACTCACGGCGATCCTCGGATGGACGCGGATCCTTCGCTCTCCCACCCTCGACGCGAGCCGCTTCGCGCACGGCCTGGACGTGATCGAGCGCAACGTGAACGCCCAGGCGAAGCTGATCGACGACCTCCTCGACATCTCGCGGATCAGTGCGGCGAAGCTGCGGCTCAACATCCGGCCGATGGCGCTCGTGCCGGTCGTCGAGGGCGTCGTGGAGGGGCTCCGCCCCTCCTGGGAGGCGAAGTCCCTGGACGTCCAGGTGGTCGTCGATCCGGCGGCGGCCGGGAAGAGCGACGTCGCCGGGGACGCGGACCGTCTCCAGCAGGTCGTCTGGAACCTGCTGTCCAACGCCATCAAGTTCACGCCGCCCGAAGGGAGCGTCGAGATCCGCGTCGAGCGCACGCCCGCGCACGTTCGCGTCCGGGTGAGCGACACCGGGAAGGGAATCAGCCCCGATTTCCTCGCCCACGTCTTCGACCGTTTCCGGCAGGCCGACAGCAGCACCACGCGGTCGCACGGCGGCCTCGGCATCGGGCTCGCGATCGTCCGGCACATCGTCGAGATGCACGGCGGCACGGTGTCGGCCGCGAGCGCCGGTCCGGAGAAGGGCTCGACGTTCGTCGTCTCGCTGCCTGCTCTCGAGACCCACGGGGTCGACATGCGGGCTCCGGCCGACGCCGGCCGCGAGCCGGCGGAGCCGCCGGACCTCTCCGGCTTGCGGGTCCTCGTCGTCGACGACGAACCGGACGCGCGCGAGGTGGTGGGGGAGATCCTGAAGAGCGCGAACGCGGCGGTCTTCGGCTTTGGCAGCGCGGACGAGGCGCTGGCGGGACTCGAGGAGACCGCGCCGGACCTGATCGTGAGCGACATCGCGATGCCCGGCGGAGACGGCTACGAGTTCCTCAGGGAGGTCCGTCGGCGCGAGCGGGAGACCGGCGGGCGCGCGCCGGCGATCGCGCTGACCGCGTACGTGCGGCGCGAAGACCGCTCTCGGGCGCTCGCGGAAGGATTCGATCGCCACGTTTCGAAGCCGATCGAGCCCGAGAACTTCCTCGCGGTGGTCGCGGAGCTCGCCGCCGCCGCTGCGGGGCCCGAGCCCGGGGACGGGACCCGCCCCGCCGACGTCCTCGTCATCGAGGACGACCACGACAGCGGCCAGGGTCTGAAGGCGCTCCTCGAGACCGGAGGGTTCCGCGTCGTCGTCGCGCACAACGGCGAGGAGGG
>DATFVB010000233.1 GCA_035260525.1 Thermoanaerobaculia bacterium | reverse complement strand
GGTCGCGCCCCGTTCGCGCAGTGCGTCGGCGAGATTCGGCCGGGCCGAGGCGAGCGCCGGAGCGAGGCCGAAGAGGAGGCCGGTCGCGAGCGAGAGCGCGAGCGCGAAGAAGAGGACGCCGCCGTCGAGCGTGACCTCGGCGGCGCGCGGAACGCGCCCGCCCGACGCTGCGACGAGCGCCGGCACGCCCCAGGCGGCGAGCAGCACCCCGGCCGCGCCTCCGGCCACGGAGAGGACGACGCTTTCGGTCAGGAGCTGGCCGACGATGCGCCCCCGGCTCGCGCCGATCGCCGCGCGGACGGCGAGCTCGGCGCGTCGCGTCGTGGAGCGCGCGAGCACGAGGTTCGCCGCGTTCGCGCAGGCGATGAGGAGGACGAGGCCGACCGCGGCGAGGAGCATCGTCAGGGCGGGCCGCGCCCGGCGGACGAGCGGCTCCGCCGCGGGGACGACGCGGGCGCCCATGTTCGCGTTCGTTTCGGGATACTCCTTCGCGAGCCGTGCGGCGATCGCGTCCATCTCCGACTGCGCGCGGGCGATCGTCACGCCTTTCCTGAGCTTCGCGAAGACGTCGATGAAGTGCGCGCCGCGCACCTCCGCGACCGGGCGGCTCCCGTCGGACGACTCGTGAGCGAACGCCGTGGAGACCCAGAGCTGCGCCGCCGGCCCTCCGATCGGAAGCCGGAAACCGGGAGCGAGGATGCCGACGATCGTGAACGTCCGGCCGTTCAATCGGATCGTCGACCCGACGGCGTCTGTGCGCGCGCCGAGGACGCTGCGCCAGAACACGTCGGAGAGAACGATCGTGCGCGCGCCGGCGCGGTCGTCCTCGGGCGTGAAGAGCCGGCCGGCCTCGGGGCGAGCGCCGAGGAGCGGCAGGAGGCCGGCGGTCACCACCGCCGCCTCGACGTGCTCGGGACGCGGGCCGCCGCTGACCGCGAGGTCCATCGGATACGTGCCGCCGACTTCCTCGAAGACGGTGTTCCTCGCGCGCCAGTCGGTCATGTCGGGAAAGCTCACGGCGCCCATCTCCCGCTCTCCGCTCGAGAACGTCCGGAGAGCGACGAGGCGGTCGGCTCCGGGATACGGCAGCGGCTTGAGCAGTACGCCGCGCACGACCGAGAAGATCGCCGTGTTCGCGCCGATCCCGAGCGCGAGCGTGGCGATCGCGACGGCCGCGAAACCGGACGATCTACGGAAGGACCGCAGGGCGTAGCGGAGATCCTGGACGAGGTTCATGGTTCACTCTTCTCGCAGGGCGACCGTGGGGTCGACCCGAAGGGCCCGGACCGCCGGAGCGAGACAGGCCCCGAGCGCGACCGACATCAACACCGCGGGGACCGCGACGAACGTGACTGGATCGGCGGGCGCCACGCCGTACAGGAGCCCGGCGAGGAACCGTCCGGCCAACGCGCCGCCCGCGAGTCCGACGCCGACGCCAGCGGCCGCGAGGAGCATTCCGCGTCCGACGACGAGCCGGAGAACGTCCGAACGTCCCGCTCCCAGGGCGACGCGGATTCCGATCTCGTGCACGCGTCGCGCGACGGAATAGGAGAGAACGCCGTAGATTCCGATCGCGGCCAGGAGCAGGGCGAGGCCGGCGAAGAGCCCGGTCAGGAGCGCGCGGAAACGCGGCTGCCCCGTCGCGGCGCCGACGATCTCGTCCATCGTCAGGACGCCGTAGACCGCCTCCTCGGGATCGACGGCGGCGACCGCCCGCCGCAGCTCCGCCGCCGCCGCGTCGGGATCGCCGACCGTGCGGAGGGCGACGGCCATGCCGGACTGGGCGTTCTGGGAGTACGGCATGTACAGCTGGTTCGGGGCCGCGGAAGCGAGCGCCTCGGTTCGCGCGTCGCCGACGACGCCGACGATCGTGAACCAGTCCGGCGGATCCTCGAGGGAAATCCGTCGGCCGACCGGATCCTGGCCGGGAAAGACGTTGTCGGCGAGTCTCCGGTTGACGATCGCGACTTTCGGTGACTCCCGGGTATCGCTCTCGCGGAAGTCCCGGCCGCGGAGCAGGGGGAGGCCGACCGTGGAGAAGAAACCCGGGGTCGTGGACGCGTACACCGCGAGCAGAGGATTGCCGCGGTCGACCGGTCTCCCCTCGACCACGAACGAGAGGTTCATCTGGCGGTCACCCCGGAGCGGAAGATTCGAGATCGCTCCAGCGCTGCGGACTCCCGGCAGTGCGCGCACGAGGGCGAGGAGCCGATCGCCGAAGGCGGCGATGTCGCGGCCGCGGGGATACCGCGACTCCGGGAAGTCGAGCTCGCCGGTGAGAATTCCGTCGGACCGGAATCCGGGATCGACCGCGCGGAGCCGCCAGAAGCTCTTGAGCATCAGCCCCGCGCCGAGCAGGAGCATCACCGACAGGGCGAACTCGGCGACGACGAGGAGGCGTCCCGCTCGACTCTCCGGTGCCGCGGCACGCGGGTCGCCCTGCTTGAGCGACTCGTAGAGACGCCCGCGCACCGCGTGCAGGGCGGGCGCGACGCCGAAGAGGAGGCCCGTCGCGAGCGAGATGGCGGACGCGTAGGCGAGCGCCACGCCGTCGACCCGGACCTGGTCGAGGCGGGGGATGTCGCCCGGGCCGAACGCCCGGATGAGCGCGACTCCACCGACGGCGAGCCCGACGCCGAGCGCCCCGCCGATTGACGCGAGGACGACGCTCTCGGCCAGGAGCTGGGCGACGATCCGGCCGCGCCCCGCACCGATCGCCGCGCGCACGGCGATCTCGCGGCGCCGCGCGGTCGCGCGCGAGAGGAGCATGTTCGCGACGTTCACCGAGGCGATCATCAGGAGCAGGAACACCGCGCCGAACAGCACGTACAGGGCAGAGCGCGCGCGGCCCGCGATCTCGACGGGCAGCGGAAACGCGTCGCTGCTACGGTTGGCGTTGGTCGCGGGATACAGGCGCTGGAGCCTCCGGGCGACTGACGCCAGGTCGCTCCGCGCCGCGGCGAGACGCACGCCGGGTTTCAACCGCGCGACGACGCTCAGGTAGTGTCCTCCGCGGTTCTCGAAGCCCCTGCCGTTCGCCATCGGGACGAAGATGGCGGTCGTTGCCGAAAGGGAGGGGAGGCGGATTCCCGCGGGCGCGACACCGACGATCGTGAACGATTTCCCGTCGAGGGTGATCGTTCGGCCCACGGCCGCGCGGTCGCCGCCGAAGCGGCGGACGAAGAAGTCGTGCGCGAGGACGGCGACGTCGCCGCGCCCCTTCACGTCTTCCTCCGGGAGGAAGTCGCGCCCCGCTTCGGGAGCGAGGCCGAGCACGCGGAAGAAGCTCGCGGAAACGACGGCGCTCTCGACGTGCTCGGGCGCCCCGGCGCCGGTGAGGTTGAACGTCCAGTCGGAATAGGCCGCCATCCCCGCGAAGGACCGGGTCCGCTCGCGCCAGTCGCGGAAATCCGGATAGCTCGCGAAGACGTGGTCGCGATCTGGTCGCCGTTCCCAGAGCATCGCCAGGCGGTCGGGCTCGCGGTACGGCAGCGGCCGGAGCACGACAGCGTCCACGGCCGAGAAGATCGCGGTGTTCGCGCCGATCCCGAGCGCGAGCGTGGCGATCGCGACGGCCGCGAAACCGGGGGACTTGCGGAGGGACCGGAGGGCGTAGCGGACGTCGGCGGCGATCTGCGGGATCATGCGATTCCTCTCATTCCGCCCGGAGAGCCGCCGCCGGGTCCACACGGCCGGCCCGGCGGGCCGGAGGCCAGCAGGCCGCGAGGGCGGCCGCTCCAAGGACCGCCGCCGACGAAGCGAAGGCCCGGGCGTCCAGCGTCGCCGACTCGAAGAGGAACGCGTTCATCGCGCGTGTCAGGAAGAGCGCCAGTGCGGAGCCCGCGGCGATCCCGACGACGACGAGCCGGAACGCGTCGCGCGCGACGAGCGCGCGGATGTCGGATCCCTCGGCGCCGAGCGCGAGGCGGAGGGCGAATTCCGGGCGCCGACGGAGGAGCATGGCCGAGAGCAGTCCGTAGAGCCCGATCGCCGCGAGGAGCACGGCGACCAGCCCCGCGGAGGAGGCCACGCGCGAGGCGAGGAAGACGTCGGCCATCGACGCCGAGACCTGGTCGGCCATCGTGATGACCTCGGTGACCGGGACGTTCGGATCGACCGCGCTCGCGGTTTCCCGCAGCCGTTCGAGCATCGCCTTCGGGTCGCCGCCGACCCGGACGACGATCCTCGAGTCGATCGGCGGCCCGAACGGGAACTGCCAGTACGCGAGGTAGAAGAACGGCGGCGAACGCCGGGCGGCGGGATGGAGCTGGGAGTCCCGGAAGACGCCGACGACGGTGCAGGAAATTCCCTCGACGACGACCGTCCGGCCGAGAGGGTCGGCGCCGGGTCCCATCGCCTCCGCGAGGCTCTCGTTGACGAGCGCGACGAGCGGGGCTCCGGCGCGGTCGCCCGCGTCGAATTCCCGGCCCCGAAGTACGGGTACTCCGAGGGTGCGGAGGAAGCCGGGACCGATCTCGTGGTAGCCCGCGCGAAGCGTGCGGGCACCCCGGCCTCCGCGGCCTCCCGGCACCGCCACCGCCGCCTCGCCGGTCTGTCGCCAGGCGAATCCCGAGCCGCGGGCGAGGCTCACCGACTCCACGCCGGGCAGCGCCTCGAGGCGCCGGACGACCTCCCGGGTGTAATGCTCCGCCTTCTCCGGCGAGGCGGCGGCGAGGCGCGGACGCAGGCGCATCAGCGCGACGTGGGACGGGTCGAAGGTCCCTCCGGATCGGATCCGGGAAGCGCTGCGGGCGAGGAGCCCCGCCGCCGCGACGAGAGCGAACGAAAGCGCGATCTGTCCGCCGACGAGAATTCCGCGGTGGCGGCTTTTTCCCGTCCCCGTCCAGCCGCGGTCGTCCTTGAGCGCGTCGAGGAGGCTCGAGCGCGTCGCCTGGATCGCGGGGAGGATGCCGCAGAGCAGGCCGCCGACGAGCGCGAGAAGCAGGGAGGCGGACCAGACGCGCCCCGTCAAGGCGAGCGGGAACGCCCGGACGTATCCCTCCGAGTCCGCGGTGTAGAACGGCAGCACCGCCGCGCGGGCCCAGGCGGAAAGCACGATGCCGGCCGCGCCGCCGGCGGCCGCCAGGAGCAGGCTCTCGACGAGGAGGCGGCGCACGAGCCGCCGCGGGCTGCACCCGATGCTCCGGCGGATCGCCAGATCCTTTCGCCGCGCGGCGGCCCGGACGGCCTGGAGGGCGGCGATGTTCGCGCACGCGGCGACGAGGAGGAGAAGGGCGATCGCGGCGAGGAGGCGCAGCGACGGGAGCATCTCCCGCCGGGCCGAAGCTTCGAGCCCGAGCGCCCGATCGGCGACGAGTGAGGGGCGCCGGCGCCGGGAACGGCCGGGGGGATCGAGGTCCGGCGCGACCGCCGCGAGGCCGGATCGAACCTGGTCGAGCGTCCGCCCCGGCGCGATCCGCCCGAGAATTTCGAGCGCGCGGGACCGGCCGGCGAGAGCGTCGCCCCAGCGATATCCCGTCCGCAGCATCATGGTCGGAATCCAGAGGTCGTTGGGGCTTTCGGCATGGACGCCTTCGAAACCCGCGGGCGCGACGCCGACGACCGTGAAGCCAACGCCGTTGATCCGGACGATCCGGCCGAGGACGGACGCGTCCGCGCCGAAGCGTTCTCTCCAGTAGCGATCGCTCAGGACCGCCACCGGGTCACGATCGGGAACGGAATCCTCCGAGGGGAGGAAGAAACGGCCGAGAGCCGGCCGGACGCCGAGCGTGTCGAAATAGTTCTCGCTCACGACCGCCCCCTGCGCCTCCCGCGGTCCGCCGGGGCCGTCGACGACGAGGGGTGCAAACGAGTAGTGGGCGGCGAGCGACTGCCACCCGGGGGCCCGGTTCCGGAGCTGCCGGTATTCGGGATAGGAGAAGGCGCCGTCCTCGCGCCCGTCCTCGACCCGGTACACGCGCGCGAGCCCCTCGGGCGAAGGAACCGGGAGGGGGCGGAAGAAGATCGTCTCGGCGACGGTGAGGATGACGGCGTTCGCGCAGATCGCAAGCCCGAGGATCGCGATCGAGCTGGCCGTGACTCCCGGAAACCGGCGCATCGCGCGCAGCCCGTCCCGGAGATCGTGCAGGAGGCCGCTCATTTCATTCCTGCCGGAGCGCTTCCGCGGCGGGGAGCCGGAGCAGGCGAAGGGACGGGATCAGGATCGCCACCGTCGACGCGGCGGCGAGAACGAGCGCGGCGGATCCGAGCGACAGCGGATCGGCCGCCGCGACGCCGTAGAGCACCGCGCGGGTCAGGCCTCCGAGCGCGACCGCGATCACGATGCCCGCCGCCACGCCCGCCACGACGAGGCGGGACTGCTCCGAGAGCAACAGGGCGAGGAGGCGGGCGGGCCGCGCACCGAGCGCCGCGCGGATTCCCATCTCCCGCTGGCGCTGGGCGATCGCGTACGCGGTGATGCCTGCCAGGCCCGTGCAGGCGAGGGCGAGCGCGGCGAGGGTGAACACGGAAAGGAGGAGGATGCCGACGCGCCGGGACGCGAGGGACGAGGCGATGACTTCGTTCATCGTCCGGATCGTCACTGGGACCTCCGGGTCCACTTCGCGTGCGGCCCGCCGGGCGCCCTCGGCGATCCCCAGGGGATTTCCCGCGACGCGCATCGTCACCGTCACCGTCGATCCTTTCTGGCGCTGGGCGAGGTTGCCGTAGAAGATCGGCTCGGGAGGGGTCTCGAGCCGGCTCTCCCGGACGTCGCCGACGACGCCGACGATCGTCATGACCCGCAGGTCGCCGTCCATGTTGCCGTATTCGATCGTCTGGCCGATCGGGTCCCGGTCGGAGAATCGCCGGCGGGCGAGGGTCTCGCTGATCACCGCCACGTGCGGAGCGTCCGCGGCGTCCCGCGGCTCGAACACGCGTCCGCGGAGGAGAGGAATTCCCATCGCGGCGAAGTAGCCGCCGGTCGCGAGCGCGAAATCCGCCGACCCGGTGCGTGCCGGGTCCTTGAAGAGCCGCTCGAACGCGGAGGGGTCGGAAAGGGTCTGGCCCGGCGGCATGATCAGGAACGTCCCGTCCGGCGCGTCGCTCCCGATGGGGAGGGCGTCGGTGGCGCCGACTTTCTCGACGCCCGGCAGCCGCCCCGCGCGATCGAGCACCCGGGCGATGTCGGACCGGCGGCGGACGCGGGCGGCGTCGGAGCCGGCCTCGGGGAAATCGAGATCCATCGCGAGGACGCGGTCGGGCTGGAAGCCGAGAGGAACGTCGAGGAGCTTCGTGAAGCTGCGCGCGAGGAGCGAGACCCCCGCGAGCAGGACCACGGTGACTGCGAGCTGCCCGATCGAGAGAGCGCGCTGGGCGCGGCGCGCGCGGGCGTTGCCGGTGACCTGATGGCCGCGGAGCACGTCCGCCAGACGGCTGCCGTACTCGCCCCAGGCGGTGGCGACGGCGAGCGCTCCGGCGGCCGACAGCGCGAGGAGAACCGCTGCGGCGAGAGCGGGTCCGTCCACCGCGATTTCGGCCACGCGGGGAAGCCCGGGGGGGGCGAGCCGGGCGACGGCGCCGACGAGTCCGACGGCGACCGCGATCCCCAGGAGGCCTCCCGGGACGCAGACCGCGAGCGCTTCGGCGAGGAACGTCCGGATCAGGTCGAGGCGCCCGGCGCCGAGCGCGCGCCGGACGGCGATCTCCCTTCGCCGGGAAGCGGCGCGGGCGAGGAGCAGCGCGACGACGTCCACGCACCCCACCAGGAAGAGGGCGGCGGCCGCCGCGAGGAGGAGCAGCAGCGCGGGGCGCGTGCCGCCGACGATCGTCTCGCGAAGCGGCGTGACCGCCGCGTCGGCCATGTCCGTGAGCTTGCCCTCCCGGGCGGCGAGGCCCTTCGCGATCGCCGACAGGTCCGCTCGCGCGGCGGCGACGGGGGTTCCCGCGCGCACGCGTCCGACGACGCGGTTGTTGTGCGCGGTGCGGCTCGGCAGCCACGGGAACCGTTCGCGCGCGATCCAGATCTGCGCTCCCGCGGGGAATCGGAATCCGCCGGGCATGACGCCGACGACCGTGTGCGCAGTGCCGGCGACCCGCAGCGGGACCGACGCGAGGTCGGTCGCGGCGCCCATGTGCGACCGCCAGAAGTCGGCGCTGACGAGCGCGGCGGCCGGGCCGCCCGGGGCGATCTCGTCGCCCGCGAAGCCCCGCCCGGGCGACGGGCGAACGCCCAGGACGTCGAAGAAGCCGGCAGAGACGACGGCCACGTCGGCGCGGAGGGACTCGGCCGAGGTGGCGACGGCCTCGGTCGCCGTCGACGAGTATTCGGCGAGCCCATCGAACGTCCGGTTTCGATCGCGGAGGTCGAGGAAGTTCGCGTCGGAGACCCGCATGGCGTGTCCGCGCGCGTCGAGCTCCGCGACGTCGACGAGC
>DATFVB010000232.1 GCA_035260525.1 Thermoanaerobaculia bacterium | reverse complement strand
CGACTCGCCCTTCCCCGCGGAGGTCTCCTTCACGTCGCGCTCATCTTACCCAACCCGCCGCACCGCCGGGGATTCCGGCGACCGTCATTTCTTCTTTCGTCGCACCGGAGTCGGCTTGCGACCGGGCTTCTTGTTCCATCCGTGGAAGGGGGAATGGTCGCCGGCGTCCCAGGCCTCGCGAAGCCCCGGCGCGCTCAGATCCCAGTCGGGTCGGATCTCGCACGTCAGATCGCGGAGGTCGTGCCAGAGGTCGACGGTCGACGGCCGGCCCCAGAACCAGTAGCCGTTGTAGATGCGGTGGATCACCAGGCCGGGCTTCAACACGAGCGTGTGCGGGATCATCGGGTCGTTTTCGGGATCGGTGTACTCCTGGATGTCCAGGTCCTTCTGAACGATCCGCCCCGGGTCGGACAGAAACGGCCACTGGGCCCCGACCGACGCCCGGAACTCCTGGAGCGTGTGGTGGTCGTCGGTCGAGATCGTCGCGATCCGGGTGTACGCCACGGCGATCTTCGGGTAGAACTCGGCGAGCTCCCGATGCTGCTGGTGCTCCTTCGGGCAGTAGTGCCCGCGCGCGAGCGTGAGGATCAGCGGATCGTCTCCCTGCAGCTCGCTCAACTTGCGCGGAGCGCGCGTGTGGTCGGGCAGCTCGTAGTCGGGAAACGTGGCTCCGGGAACGATGTCAGAGCGCATGATCGGTCTCCTTTACGGGTGGTGCCGGGTCCCCGAGCGGATTCGCTCTCCCCCGGCTCACGAACACGTGGTAGGCGACGCTGTCCCAGGCGTTGTGGATGCCGGCGAAGAGCAGCAACAGCGCCGCGGCGCCGACGCCGAAGAGCGCGCCGCGCAGGCGGGAGGAAGCCGCGAGCGCCGACACCGCGAGGTCCGCGTACGCCGCGAGCGGCAGCAGGAAATGGAACAGCCAGTCCTCGCAGACCTTCAGAGCCCGACCATTCGTTCGAGCCTTTCGGGGTAGCGGTTTCCGTGGACGGCGATATCTGTCGCGGCGCGATCGATTGCGCCGAGGTCCTCGGCCGTGAGCGCGACGTCCGCCGCGCCCAGGTTTTCTTCGAGGCGAGAAACCTTCGTCGTCCCCGGGATCGGCACGATCCAGGGCTTCTGGGCGAGGAGCCACGCGAGCGCGATCTGCGCGGGGGCGGCTCTCTGTCGCTCGGCGAGCCGCCCGATGAACGCCACGAAGTCCTGATTCGCCTTCCGATTCTCGGGAGTGAAGCGAGGAAGCCCTTTTCGAAAGTCGGACTCGTCGAACGTCGTGTTCTCGTCGATCTTTCCCGTGAGGAACCCCCGGCCGAGCGGGCTGAAGGGAACGAGGCCGATGCCGAGCTCCTCGAGAACCGGCAGGACCTCGTTCTCCGGCTCTCGCCACCAGAGCGAGTACTCGCTCTGGAGCGCGGTGACCGGCTGGACGGCATGGGCTCGGCGGATCGTCCCGACGCCCGCCTCCGACATGCCGAAGCGCCGGACCTTCCCTTCCCGGATCAGGTCCGCGACCGTGCCCGCCACGTCCTCGATCGGCACGTCGGGGTCGACGCGATGCTGGTAGAAGAGATCGATCCGGTCGGTTCGGAGCCGCCGGAGCGACGCTTCCGCGACCTCCCGGATGTGCGCGGGCCGGCTGTCGACACCCTGCTGCCTTCCGTCGGGATCGATCTTGAAACCGAACTTCGTGGCGATCGCGACCCGATCCCGCACCGGAGCGAGCGCCTCACCGACGAGCTCTTCGTTCGTGAACGGGCCGTACGCCTCGGCGGTGTCGAAGAGCGTCACGCCGCGATCGACCGCCGAGCGGATCAGCGCGATCATCTCCCGGCGATCCTTCGGCGGCCCGTAGCCGTGGCTCATTCCCATGCAGCCCAGCCCGAGGGCGGAAACCTCGAGACCGCTTCTTCCGAGTGCGCGCTTTCGCATCGCCGAGCTCCTCCCTTGCTCCCGGGATCTTACGCCGCGCCCGCGCTGCGAGCACGCCCGCGGGACATCACGGCCGGCGAAAGTCTCCGTCTTCCGCGGGGTGGCCGGTGACCGCCGGGCCTCGCCGCGCTCCGCCGCGTGCGTGCGATCTACGCGGTCCGGGCTTCCGCCGCGAGGTAACCCCGATAGTGGCCGTTGGCCAGCGTGATCACGGCGACGAGCGGGATCGCGAGAAAAATTCCCGCGAGCCCTCCGAGCTCGGCACCGCAGAGGATCGCGAGGATGACGCCGAGCGGATCGAGGTGGACGCCGATTCCCACGATCTTCGGATAGACGACGTAGTCCTGAAGCGCCCGAAGCACCAGCAGGAAGAGCACGACGGCCACGACCTGCCCGCCCGAATGGAACGCGGCGAAGCTCGCCGCCAGGATGCCCACCGCCAGCGGCCCCGCCAGCGGAACGAACTCGAGCAGGCCGGCCGCGATCCCCAGAACGACCGGGTATGGCACGCCGATCACGAGGAACGCGAGAGTGCAGACCACGCCGATCAGAAGGCAGGCCGTCACCTGGGCGCGCACGTAGGCCGCCAGCGTTTCGTTCAGCTCGACGAGGAACTCGTCGCCGCGCGACCGCAGGCGACCCCGCGGAAAGAACCGCAGCGCCGCCTTGCGGAGGGGCTGGGCGTCCTTGACGAGGAAGAACGCCAGAACGGGCACGAGAACGAGCCACGGGAGATAGACGAGCTCCCGCGCGAGACGCGGCAGCAGCTCGCTCGTCACATACGTTCCTCCGGCCGTAGCGGCCTGATGAACGGCTCGATCGATGGTCTCGCGTAACGCCTCGGGAACGGCGCGGCTCTGGTAGCTCGCCTGCCAGCTCTGCCATCGATCCTGGATTCGCGCGAGATATCCCGGGAGCTCCGACGCGAGCTCGCCGAGCTGGTCGCTGACGACGGGGACCAGAACGGCGACGAGAGCCGCCAGAGACCCGAAGATGAACACGTAGACCACGCCGATGGCCGCGGGCAGTGGAAGAACGACCTTGCGCCCGCCGATGCTCAGCGGTCGCCGGCAGATCCCGACGAAGGGAGCGACGAGGTACGCGAAGAACACCGCGAGGACCAGCAGGAGGAGGATGCCCCGCAGCCGATAGACGGCCCAGAGCGCGCCGGCGACGCCGAGCGCCACCAGGATGACCTGGAAGGTCCTTCGCGCCGGCGAAGGAGGCGACGACGGCGTCTGCTCTTCATCGGCGCCATGGCCGCCGTCCGTCGCCTTGAACCGAAGCGCCATGCCGTCCCTAGACGATCCGGCGGCGTCCGGAGATCAGCTGAACGAGAAGCATGATCACCGCCACGACGATGAGCAGGTGAATGAGACCGCTGCCGACGTGAAAGGCGAAGAATCCGAGCGCCCAGAGGATGAGCAGGACGATCGCGATGGTGTAGAGCATGGAGCACCTCTTCTTTCACCGACAACGTACAGCGAGACGGGGCTCGCCGCTCATCGTTTGTTCCTCTCAATGAGAGAGGAAGAAACGATTGGACGCCGGGTCCCGGAACACTCATTCTGGGGGTCGATCGAGCGCCTCGAATTTCGCGGCTCGATGAAAGGACCAGGAGTATCGACATGAAGAGGTTTTCGACGACAACGCTGCTCTTCGGCGCGGCCGCTTTTCTGGCCGCCGCCGCGGCACCGGCCCAGGGGCCGGGAAACGCCGACATTCAACAGGCGGTCGCCCGCGTTTCCTATCTTTCGGGGGACGTTTCTTACAACCGGGGCGACCAACCCGACGTCTGGGAGGATGCCGCCGTGAACGTTCCGATGAGCATCGGCGATCGGCTGTACCTGCGCGGAGACGGAAGGGCCGAGCTTCAGTTGGAGGGCGGAAACTTCGTGCGCCTCGGAGCCCAGAGCGATCTCTCGGTTCTGAATCTGACCGACGAGGTGGAGCAGTTTTCGCTCCAGGGCGGCACCGCTTCGTTCCGTCTCGCCCGTCTCGGAAGCCAGGACTCCTTCGAGGTGGACACTCCCAACGTCGCCGTGACGTTCGAACAGGCGGGCGACTACCGCCTCGACGTGGACGCGGACGGCAATACCCGCGTGGGCGTCCGGCGCGGGCAGGCTCTCGTCGCGGCGGGAGGAGGCCAGGTTCCCCTTTCCGCGGGCAGCGAGATGGACATCACGGGCATCGATTCGCCCCAGTACGACGTCGTCGCGCTTCCCGGCCTCGACCCGTGGGATCGATGGGTGGACCAGAGAGGCGCGCGTTTCCGGGGTGCCTCTTCCCGCTATGTGAATGCGGGCGTCGTCGGAACGGAAGATCTCGACGAATACGGTCAGTGGAGCGACATTCCCCAGTACGGCCATGTCTGGTCGCCGGCGCGCGTGGAAGTCGGCTGGCAACCGTACCGTGCCGGCCGCTGGGGCTGGCAGGATCCCTGGGGCTGGACCTGGATCGCCGACGAGCCGTGGGGTTGGGCGCCGTACCATTACGGACGCTGGGTCAATCATTCGTCCCGCTGGTTCTGGGTCCCCGTGGCGCCGGGAGGCGCCTTCGCGAGCTATTCCCCCGCGCTCGTCGCCTTCGTCGGCGGCGGAGCGGGCTGGTCGGCGTCGTTTTCCATCGGAGGCGGAGGGTACATGGGATGGTTCCCTCTCGCCCCCCGCGACCCGTTCGTTCCCTGGTGGGGATCGCGCGCGGGCGCCTATGGGAACGTCACCAACGTG
>DATFVB010000231.1 GCA_035260525.1 Thermoanaerobaculia bacterium | reverse complement strand
GTAACCTATGTGTCTAGGAAATCGGGGAGCAGAGCAGAAAGCAGACGATCTCCGCGCCCTGCGCCGCCGCCTCCGAGATGAGCCGCTCGACCTTCTCCAGGCCTTCGGCGACGGAGGCGGCGAAGCGGGGGGATGCAAGGGCGATGATCACGGGCGTCTCAATTCTGCATCAATGCGGGACCCGGCTCAGTCGATAACGCGTGTCGATCACGGGCTCACCCTTCTCTCCTCGATCAACCCGCGGATGGCCGTCAGGTCATCGTCGTTCACCTTCGCCTCGTCATTGCGCGGTATGGGCTTATCGACGTCTTCGAACCGGAGAACGTCGGGAGAACCGTAGCGTCGGTCGACGATCGCCTTCACGCGGGTTCGCTCAAGATGTTGCCGAGCTCTTCGTCGCCGATGATACCCGCCGGACATTCTCCCTTGCCGGGATCCTCTTTCGGCCGTTCGCGCCGATGATCCGGCGCCTTCCGGCAGCCGCCTCCCGGAAGCGGCGGCCGCCGGCGGGCGCCTTCACACGAGGGCCAACGGAGGCCCGGAAAGATTTACGGGAGCTCTTCGAGGCCGGTCGATCCCTGGGAGGAGAGCGCCGCCGGCCCCGCGACCCCGTCGCCGTCGAACGAGGTGGTCCCGGCGCATCCCGGGAGCGACGAAGGGTCGGCAAACCAGATCACGAGGTGGTCGAGGTCGGCACGGCCGCGGGTCGGAGGCGTTCCGGCGACGGTCGTGACAAAGGCCTCATGGATCAGCGCATCGACCTGGAGCGATCCGATGCCCGCCGCGTTCGTCGTGAAATCGCCGATGTATTCCGTCGTGCCGAAGGGAGGCGTGGAAAACGCGTCCGCCGAGGTGAGAAACACGGTGAATTCCGTGTCGGCGGGCAAGCCGGTGGCGGTCAGGCGCAGCGTGTCCACGCCGAGAGCGTCTTCCTTGTGAAAGACGGTGACGTGCCCCGCCGCGTTCGGCAGACAGGCGGCGTTGCGCGGCGCGAGGTCGAAACCCGTGGTCGTGAGCGCGTGCGCCGTGCCGGCTCCGGAGAACACGATCAATCCGAGGCCCAACAGTGACAGTCCCAGTTTCTTCATTGCCTTTTTCTCCATTTCCTGTTGCTCAATAGTTGGATTCAGCTGAAATCCTCGCGCACTGTACGGGCGACTCCCGTCGTTCCGCCGCGTTTAATCCGTTTCTTCATTTTGGGGTTCGAACCCGACGCGGGGGCGCAACGGGAGGATGGAGGAAATGCCCATCGGGCATCGGTCCCGGATCAATGCATCATCATCAGGCTTTCGGGTTTCCGGGCCGTCGAAGCGAGGGGTGAGAGCTCACCGTGTCGGCTGCGCGCCGGCGCCCACGCTCAGCGAGAGCACGTAGAGGAGGTCGATCGGCCTTCCGGCGGTTTTCGCCGGCTCGAAGCGCCAGGAACAGACGGCGTCGAGCGCCTCGAGATCCAGCCCCCGCATGCCTTTCCGGCGGCCGAACAGGAGCGGCTCGCGAACCGCCCCCTGTGCGTCGACGATCGCTTCGATGAACACGCGGTTCGCGCTGTAGGCGCCGGCCGCGAAGCGCTCGCGCGGAACCCGCCGCGTTTCGCGCAGGACCCGCGGCCGCTCGATCCGGGAGCCGGGCGAATCCTCCTCCATGGGTCTCGAGCGGACCTCGCCGTAGCGGTGCGGATCGAGGCGCTCTCCCGCCTTGCCGAAAGGCGCCAGGTCGAGGTGGTAGAAGGCCGGCTCCTCCCCCTGCGCGGCCTCCCAGAGGCAGGTCGCCCGGCGCCGATCGTCGGAATCGTCGTGCGCCGCGAGGGCGACGGCGCGCAGCGCCATCAGCGTCACGGAGAGAGGCCGTGACGGCGAGCCGGCGTCGAGGGCGGCGTTCCACTGCCGCTCGGCCAGCCGTTCCGCCGCCGGAAACTCCCCCGCCTCGAGATGCGCCACGACCTCCGGAACGCCGGCGCCGTTCGCCGCGAGCTCGCGGAGCGGCCGCCGCGCGGGCGGATTGATCGCCTCGAAATACATCGCCGCGACCGGGACGCCCTCTCGCCGGGCCGGTTCGAACGTCCAGCGCCGGGCTGCCTTCAGCACCTCGAAGCTGAAACACACGGACGGACCGGAGATCGCCGGCTGCGTGAGATTCCCCCGAGCGTCGATCACGGCCTGCAGTCGGGCCCACAGCGGCCCGCGCCCGGCGGTGCATCCCGCGTCCCCCCGCGGCACATCGCCGCCGGTGCGCCGCGCCGGAGTGAGCCCCGCCCGCGCTCCCATCCGCTCGACGCCCGGCGGAACCTCGTCCCAGGCCCGCGCGCGCCGGGCCTCGAGCTTCTGTCCCGCGGGACCGAACAATTTGAAGAAGGGCTCGCCCAGGGAGGCGCCTCCCATCGCCTGCAGCGCCTGCCAGTGCCAGAGGGCGTC
>DATFVB010000230.1 GCA_035260525.1 Thermoanaerobaculia bacterium | reverse complement strand
TCGAGGAGGAACGCTTCCTCGCCGCTCGCGAGGAGCTTCCGCATCACGGCGACGGGGGTCGTCGTATCGGCGGAGATCGTCCGGGTCGCGATCCGGATCACGGCAGGCGTCCTGTCTTTGCGCGGCCTCCCGAGCGGCCATCTTTCGCGCGGACTTCCGGGCCGCGACCCGGTTTTGTGCCGCCTTCCGGGCCGTCATCTTTCGCGCGGACTTCCGGTCCGCGGCGCAGGATCGCGTCGATCTCTTCGAACGTCGCGTCGGCGACGCCGAAGAGCGCCGCCTGCCCGACCGCCTGACGCGCGAGGAGCTCGAGGCCGTCGGCAACGCGCGCGCCGCGGGCGAGCGCCTCCCGGACCAGCGGCGTCTCCCCGCCGCGGCGGTACACGAAATCGACGGCCGCCGAATCCGGACCGAGCGCGTTGGCCGGAAACGGCAGCGGATCACTGTCTTCCGAGCCGAGCGGGGTCGCGTTCACCCAGACGTCGGCGATCGCCCCGACGAGGTCGCCCCAGGCGATCGCCTCTCCGCCGAGCTCCGCCGAGAGCGCCGCGGCTTTCGCCGCGGACCGCCCGGCGACCGCGGCCTCCCTGCCGAGCGCGGCCGCGGCGGCGAGCGCGGCCCGAGCCGCGCCTCCCGTGCCGACGACGACGACCCGGTCTCCCCCGAGCCGCTCGAGCGCCTCGCGCGCCGCCCGGACGTCGGTGTTGTGCGCGGAGAGCTCGAGGCATTCGGTCCTCCGGCGAACGAGCGTGTTGGCCGCCCCCATCCGCGCGGCCTCCGCGTCCGGCTCGGCGACGACGCCGAAATCCCCCTTGAAGGGATTCGTGACCGAGACGCCGGCCAGGTTTTTCGACAGCGAGTCGAGCGCGATGAGATCCGCCGCGATCGGGCTCTCCAGCGAAGCGCCGCGGCGCGAGGCGGATGCCGGCACGTAGAGCCACGGGAGCCCGCGGCTTCGGAAGAGCTCGTTGTGAATGAGGGGGGAAAGCGAACGCGAAACGTCGCCCCCGTAAACCGCGAACAGCTTCTCCGGAGGACCCGCGTCGAGCGCTCGATACACCGTGGAGAGATCGCCGAGCGGCATCTGACCGGCGCCGGTCGCGTCCCGGCCGTCGACGCTCCCGTACGTGAGTGCGCTCCCGAATCGCGGCGCGAGCGCCCGGGTCACGGCGCCCCGGACGCCCGTCGCGAAGCAGGCGACCGGTTTCTCGCGGGAAAGCCGCCGGACGCGCTCGACGCAGCCGATCGCCTCGGCCACCGTATCGGGATCCGTCAGCACGACCTTCACCGCCGCGACGTCGTGCGCGAGGCACGCCCGGAGCCGTCCTTCGGAGAGGGAGGGACCGTGGCGCGATCCGATGACGCGCCGGCGTTCCGGAAGGAACGACGAATCGCCCAGCAGCCCGCTCTCGAGCTCGACGTCGACGACCGCGCCCGCGTCGTACGCCGACTGGACGGAGCGGCGGTAATCGTCGAGCGTGCCGGCGAAACGTCCCCCCTCGCGCACGGTCCGGTACGTCACGATCGCGCATCGCGGATCGAGATCGAGGAGGGCGCGCGGGGAGATCCGCCCCGGCGCGAGGTCCAGCCGCCATTCGATCGCGTTCGCCTCGGGCGGAACGAGCGCGGCGAGGCGCCGGGCGTCCTCGAAGCTCGCCGGCGCCAGCGAGGCGATCATCGCGGGGAGGGGAAGTATCCGTTCCAAAATTCAAAACCCCCGTTCGGCCGGGGGTTTCGATCAGTTCGCGTTGTCGATCGCCCCGCCCGAATTTCTCCGGGAGGGCGAGCTTCGCCCTACCGGGAGTCGCTCCAGTACCAGTAGCAGCAGGACGAGGCGGATTTCGTCACGAGGCGGACTGTAGCCTCCGATCCGGGACCTGTCAAGCACACTAATCTCAGTCTCATGATCCGAGCGCTCGAACATCCCGGGCCGACGCAGGCGCTCCCCGAGCAGGCTGCTGAAAAACGAATCCGGGCGGCGTGTCACGAGTCTTGCCGATCGCTCGCAGGACGGCGCGGCGCTCCAGCTCGACGAAACTTGGCGCCGGACCTTTACAACGCGCGAACGGCAAGACTCGCGCCACCAGAAGGTTGCGGCGGCGCAGGCCCGACTGCTTCGTTGCGGCGCCTAGACGATGCGGCCGGACACGCCCGGGCGCGGCGTCTTACATTCGAGCCCGCGGCGCTCGCAACCCCGCCACGGACCCTTTTTCAGCAGCCTGCTAGTAGAGATGTTTTCGGGCGAA
>DATFVB010000229.1 GCA_035260525.1 Thermoanaerobaculia bacterium | reverse complement strand
CGGGCCCAACACCGTCCGCCCGACGCCGTCTCTCCTCGCGCTCGCGCGCGAGCTCGGGATCGGCGACGAGATGCGCTTCTCCGACCCGCGGCTGCCGCGCTTCGTCGAGATCGGCGGCCGGCTCCGGAAGATCCCGTTCGGCGCGCTTTCGCCGGCGGCGCTCCTGCGCGCGGCGGCCGAGCCGCTCGTGCGGCGCCGTTGCGCGGAGGCCGAGGAGACCGCCTTCGACTTCATCGCGCGGCGCTTCGGGAGGTCGATCGCCGAGAAGCTCCTCGAGCCCTTCGTCTCGGGGATCTACGCCGGGGACGCGCGGCGGCTTTCGGCGGCGGGCGCGTTCCCGAAGATCGTGGCGCTCGAACGGGAGCACGGGAGCGTCTTGCGCGGCTTTCTCGCCTCGCGCAAGAAAGTCCCCGCTCCGGCGGAACCGCGCCCGAAGGGTCTCATGTCCTTCCGCGGCGGACTCGCGACCCTGCCGCGCGCGCTCGCGGCGGCTCTCGGAGGCCGGTTCCGCGCGCGAACGGAGGTGGACCGGATCGAACGCTCGGGGGACGGATGGCGGATCTTCGCCTCGACCGGCGACTTCTCCGCGAGAAACGTCGTCGTCGCGGCTCCCGCGCCGGCGGCGGCGAGGATCGTCTCGGCGGCGGCCCCCGAGGCTTCCCGGGCGCTCGCCGAGATGCCGGCGCCCTCGGTCTGCGTGGCGCACTGCTCCTGGCCGGAGGAAGCGTTCCCGCGGCCTCCCGCGGGGTTCGGCCACCTCCTGCTTCCGAGAGACGGGGAGCCGGTGCTGGGCGCCGTCTGGAGCTCGGCCCTCTTCCCGGGGCGGGCGCCCGGCGGGAAGGTCATGCTGACGTTCTTCCTCGGCGGCCGGAGGAATCCCGCCGCCGCGCGGCTCGACGATGCCGCGGTCGCGGCCGCCGTGGACGCGGACGCGCGGCGCGCGCTCGGCGCGGCCGCGCCGCCCGAGCTCCTGCGCACGACGCGCTACGCCGCTGCGATCCCGCAGTACGAGGCCGGGCACGCGGCCCGGATCGCCGCGCTCGAGGAGGCGGAGAAAGCGCTTCCGGGGTTGCGTTTTCTCGGCAACTACCGCGGAGGGATCTCGGTCGGCGACGTCGTGGAGAATGCGATAGTCTCGGCCGAATGACCGACGAGCTCTCTCGAATCCTTCCCGAGCCGTGGCGCGTCAAGGTCGTGGAGCCGATCCAGCTCCTCGACCGCCGCGCGCGCGAGAAGCATCTCAAGAAGGCGGGGTACAACCTTTTCGCGATCCCCTCCGAGGCCGTGTTCATCGACCTCCTGACGGACTCCGGCACGTCGGCGATGTCCGACGAACAGTGGGCCGCGATGATGCGCGGCGACGAGTCGTACGCCGGCAGCCGGAATTTCTTCACCTTCGAGACCGCCGTTCGCGAGATCTTCGGCTTTCCGCACGTCATCCCCACGCATCAGGGGCGCGTCGCGGAGAACCTCCTGTTCTCGACGGTTCTGAAGCCGGGCCAGATCGTCCCGAGCAACACGCATTTCGACACGACGCGGGCCAACGTCGAGGCCAACGGCGGAGTGGCGCTGGATTTCGTCGTGCCCGAAGCGAAGGACCTCGACTCCGAATATCCGTTCAAGGGGAACATGGACGTGGCGCGGCTCGCCGAGGTGCTCCAGAAGAACCCGGGGAAGGTTCCGCTCGTGATGCTGACCATGACGAACAATTCCGGCGGCGGGCAGCCGGTCTCCCTCGAGAACGTCCGGGCCGTCAAGGCGGCCTGCGAGAAGTTCGACGTGCCCCTGGTCATCGACGCCTGTCGGTTCGCCGAGAACGCGTTTTTCATCCGGGAGCGTGAGGCGGCGTGCCGCAACTGGTCCGTGATCTCGATCGTCCGGGAGGTCTTCACGTTCGCCGACGGCTGCACGATGAGCGCGAAGAAAGACGGCCTGGCGAACATCGGCGGATTCCTCGCGCTGCGGCACGACACTTGGGTCCAGAACCTGAAGAACAAGCTGGTCCTGATCGAGGGCTTCCCGACCTACGGCGGGCTCGCCGGCCGGGACCTCGAGGTGGTCGCCCGGGGCCTCCGCGAGGTGCTCGACGAGCGGTACCTCGAGTTCCGGATCGGACAGGTGCGCAGGCTCGGAGAGCGGCTCACGGCCGCCGGGATCCCGATCGTCCGGCCGGTCGGCGGCCACGCGGTCTACCTCGACGCCCGACGGTTCCTTCCCCACGTCCCCGCGTCCCAGTATCCGGCGCAGTCCCTGTCCGTCGCCCTCTACCGCGAAGGAGGGGTGCGCTCCGTCGAGATCGGCGGCGTCATGTTCGGCCGCCGGGACCCGAAGACCGGGCAGGAGATCGCGCCCGACCTCGAGCTCGTGCGCCTCACGATCCCCCGGCGGGTGTACTCGAACAGCCACCTCGACTACGTGGCGGCCGTGGTCACCGAGTGCTTCCGGAACCGCGAGGCGATCCGCGGCGTGCGGATCGTCAAGCAGGCGCCGTTTCTGCGGCACTTCACCGCCGAGTTCGAAGCCATAGCTTAGCGGGCGCGGCGATGCATCGAGCCGGACGGGCGCGTGCGCCGCGACCCGCGGCCCGGTGCCCCGGAACGGGAATAGCGATAGCGGCGTTCGGAGCGCCGCAGGGTCAGCGGCAAGGCGACGCGGCGAAGGCGATGCGGTTGCGATCGTCTAGCCGCGGCAACGCCGCCGATGGCCCTGCGCCGCCCGAACCCGAAGGGCGCCCGCACATTGCGAACGATCTC
>DATFVB010000228.1 GCA_035260525.1 Thermoanaerobaculia bacterium | reverse complement strand
CGCCTGCCCCGAAGCCTCGGCGAAGTCCCGAAGAGCCTGCTCCGGGGCAGATCCTTCCCGCCTTCGCCAGGGCTTCGGCGCGGCTGGCCGCTACGCCCAGGATGAGAGGCAGGAGACCGTCTGGACGAGGTGTGTCACCGCGCCAGCTTCTTTGCGAGCTCGACGACGACCCCCGGCAGCGTCTCCATCTCCCTGCGCGTCGTCCGGAAGTTGACGATGCACGCGCGGAGCGCGAACTTCCCGAAGACGACGGCGTTGGAGAGGTAGAACCGGCCGTCCTCCTGGAGGGCGGTCAAAAGATTCTCGTTGAGCTCGTCGAGCGCCTTGGGATCGGTCATCCCTTCCGGGACGTAGCGGAACGTCACGATCGAGAGGCCCACGGTCAGGAGGTCGAGGCCGGGCGTCCGCTTCACGGCTTCGGCGAGCACGCCCGCGAGCGCGCAATCGTCAGCCATCATCCGGACGGCGCCCTCGCGCCCGGCGCGCCTGAGCCCGAGCCAGACCTTCAACGCGCGAAACCCTCGCGAGTTCTGCATTCCGAGCTCGTAAAAGTTGATCGTGTCGGGGTCCTGCTCGAAGTGGTAGTACGGCGGCCGGAACGAGAACGTGTCGGCGAGCACTTCGCGCGAACGGACGAGCGTGCAACCCGCCTCGACCGGCGAATAGAGCCACTTGTGGGGATCGACGGCGACGGAGTCGGCGAGTGCGAGGCCCTTCAGGTCCGCCGAAGCGTCCGGCAGCGCTGCGGCGAGTGCGCCGTACGCGCCGTCGACGTGGAACCAGCAGCCGTGGCCCCTGGCGATCTCCGAAAGCGCCGGAAGCGGGTCGACGGCGCCGGTCCCGACCGAACCCGCGGTTCCGACGACCAGGAACGGGCGGAAGCCGCGCGCCTCGTCCTCGACGATCGCGCGCTCGAGCGCGGCCGCGTCCATGCGGAGCGCGCCGTCGACGGGGATCCATCGAATCGACTCCGTACCGAGGCCGAAGAGATCGGCCGCCTTGTAGATCCAAGTGTGGGTCTCGGCCGATGTGTAGACGCAGAGCCGCGAACGACTCGGGTCGATTCCCTTCTCGCGGGCGTCGGGCGCCTTCGCGCGGCGCGCTGCGAGGAAACCGACGAAGTTCGCCATGTTGCCGCCCGAGACGAGGATCCCGCCGTCGCCGGGATAGCCGATGAGCTCCGCGATCCAGCGCACCGTCTGCGCCTCGATCTCCGTGGCCACCGGCGAAAGCGCGAACGCCCCGACGTTCGGGTTGACCGAGGCAGCGAGGAGATCCGCGAGCGCGCCGATCGGAGCGGCCGACGACGTGATGTAGGCGAGAAATCCCGGATGACCGTTGAAGAGCGAGTGGTCGAAGAGGAGCCCGGCCGCCTCGTCGAGGAGGGGAGCCGCGGGCGCGCTCTGCTCGGGAAGGCCGGCGTCGCCGAGGACCGCGCGCACCTCGGCCGGCGTCTCGGCGGGAGTCACCGGCCCGTCGCGGAGCGAGCCGAGGAACCCGGCGATCCGGTCGACGAGGGAATGCCCGAGGGTCCGGAACTCTTCGGGAGACATCTCCAGGGGCGCTTGGCGATCCATCAAGGTATCGTTCATTCGCTGGATGATAGACGAGCCTCCGCGGGCTCGCGCTGGCCTTGAGAATGCCGCGCCCGGGAATGGCTGACCCCTTGCTACGCTCTGCATCGTGCGCGTCGAGTCCACGCCGGCCGGCCTCTTCCTTCCCGACGTCGGCCTCCACGTCGATCCGGTCCTGCCGGTCGAGGCCGCGGCGATCACCCACGCCCACGGCGACCACGCCCGCGCGCTTCCGGGGCTCCTCTACGCCACGCCCGAGACCGCGGCGGTGCTTCGGGTCCGCACGGGGGCCGCACCCGCCACGGTCGAGGCGGCGTGCGGCGCGCCCGTCGACCTGCGCCGGCCCGGAGCAGCGCCCGCGCGCCTGACCTTCTTCCCGGCCGGCCACATCCTCGGTTCCGCGGGCGTCCTCGTCGAATGCGGCGGCGAGCGCCTCTTCTGCACGGGAGACGTCAAGCTCCGGCCTTCGCTCACGTGCGCCCCGGCCGAGATCCCGGAGTGCGACCTGCTCGTCATGGAGTCGACGTTCGGGCTTCCGGTCTTCCGGTTCCCGCCGGTCGAAGCGCTTCGCGCGGCGATCCTCGCGCACGCCCGCGCCGCGCTCGCCGAAGGGGAGACGCCGGTCTTCCTCGGGTACGCCCTCGGGAAGGGGCCGGAGATCGCGAAGATCCTCGGAGAAGGAGGGATCCCGACCTCGCTCCACGGCGCGATCGCGAAGATGACGAAGGTGTACGAGTCGTTCGGGGTCTCCTTTCCGGAAGCGGCGCCGTACGAGGAGGGGAACCTCGACGGCCGCGCGCTCGTCGTCCCGCCCGCCTGCCGGAACCAGCCGATCGTCGCCCGACGCCGGAAGGTTCGCGTCGTCGCGGTGACCGGGTGGGCGCTCCTCGACGCCGCGTACGAGCGCTACGGCGCGCACGGCCTCGTCCCGCTCTCGGACCATGCCGACTTCGACGGTCTCCGGCGGATCGCGGAGGTCTCGCGCGCGCGGAGGGTCTTCACGGTCCACGGGTTCGCCGAGCCCTTCTCACGCGTCCTCGCGCTCGCCGGAATCGACGCCGCTCCGCTCCCCGCCGCGCGCCCGGAGGAGACGTGAAGGGGTTCGCGCTCGTCGCCGCGAACCTTCGCGCGACGCGCCGCACGTCGGGGAAGATCGACCTCGCCGCGGGCTATCTCGGCGCCCTCGATCCCGCCTCGCTCCCGATCGCCGCGCGGTTCCTGTCGGGGCGGCCGTTCTCCGCGCGCGAGGAGCGGACGCTCTCGGTCGGCGGCTCCGCGATCTACCGCACGGGGCGCGCGATGTTCCCGGAGATCGACGACGAGACGCTCGGCGACTGTTTCCGCGAGGTGGGGGACGCGGGAGAGACGTTCGCGCTCCTCCAGCGCGGGCGCGGAAGGGAAGAGGACCTCCGGCTCTCCGAGGCGGCGGAGTTCTTCGATCGCCTCGCCGCCACGCGCGGCGTCGAGCCGAAGCTGTCGCTTCTCGCCGGGACGCTCGCGCCTCTGGCTCCCGACGTTCTGAAGGAAATGGTGAAGCTCGCGACCGGCGGGCAGCGGACGGGCCTTTCGATGCTCCTCCTCGAGCAGGCGATCGCCCGGGCGTTCTCTGTCCCGGTCGAGGCGGTCCAGCGCGCGAACCTGTTGTCGGGCGACGTCGGCCGCGTCGCCGGGCTCGCACGCGCCGGACGACTCTCCGAGGCCGAGCTCGTCCTCTTTCACCCGCTCGGGTTCCAGCTCGCCGCCGTGTACGAGCCGGGCGACGAGCTTCCGTGGGAGCGGATCGTCGTCGAGGAGAAGTTCGACGGCGTTCGCGCGCAGGCGCACGTCGCTCCGTCCGAAGCGCTCTCTTCGGGCCGGGTCGCGCTCTTCTCGCGCACCCTCGACGAGGTCACGCGATCGTTTCCCGAGATCGCGAAACGCCTGGCCGGCTTGGCGGTCCCGCTCGTCGCCGACGGCGAGATCCTCGCCTGGGAGAACGGCCGCGCCCTCCCGTTCGGCCGCCTCCAGAAGCGGCTCGGGCGCAAGAAGGTCGACGCCGCGCTCGCGGCCGAGGTCCCGCTCGTCTTCGTCTTCTACGACCTTCTCGCGTGGAAGAACGAGCTCGTGATCGACCTCCCGTTCGCGGAGCGCCGCAAGAGGCTCGAATCGCTCGTCCTCCCGCCCGGCGCCTTCCTCTCGCCGGTCTCGCGCGCGCAGAGCGCGGCCGACCTCGAGCGTCTCTTCGACGCCGCGATCGCGCACGGGAACGAGGGGCTCATGATCAAGGACGAGAGTGCGACCTACGCGCCCGGCAAGCGCGGCCGGAGCTGGCTCAAGTACAAGAAAGCCCGCGCGACTCTCGACGTCGTCGTGACGGCGGCCGAACCCGGGCACGGCAAGCGCGCCGGGCTCCTCTCGGACCTGACGTTCGCCGTCCGCGCAACGGACGGCTCGCTCGTCAACGTCGGCAAGGCGTACTCGGGCCTGACCGACGCGGAGATCGCGGAAATGACCGCGACCTTCAAGAGGATCACCGAGAAGATGTACGGCCGGACCCGCCTCGTCCGCCCGGAAGTCGTCCTCGAGGTCGCCTTCGACGGGATCCAGCAGTCGAAGCGCCACAAGTCGGGCTACGCGCTTCGCTTTCCCCGGATCCTGCGGCTGCGCCGCGACAAGCCGGTTTCCGAGATCGACACCGTCGAGCGGGTGGCGTCGTTGCACGACGAGCTCCTGGCAGGTCCCGCGAACGCGACTCCTCGGTCGTCGCGCACGGGCTGAGGCGAACCGGGTTCGCTCCGCCGGATCGGCGGCATTGTTTGGCGGATAATCGCCCCCATGCCGAAGCAGCACAAGCTCACCCCGCTCGAAGAAACGCTCGAGGCCTGGCGCGGCGCGCGCGAAGGCGTGATCGAGGAGGCGGAGAACGTTCCCGCGTCGAAGTACGGCTTCCGGCCGACGCCGCGCTCCCGGACCGTCGCTGAGCTCCTCCGGCATATCCTGGAGGTCGGCATGATGGCCGCGGGCGAGCTCTCGCGGAAGGACACCGACCTCCACCGCGCGCCGTGGCCCGAGCTCCTCGCGCTCTACACCGCGCCTCTGGCGAAGGCGACGAACCGCGCCGCGATCCTGCGACTCCTCCGGAGCTCGATCGGCGACGCGCAGAGGAAGCTTCGCCGCGCCGGCGAGCGGGAGATGAGGAAGTCCATCACCCGCTTCGACGGCCTGAAGGGAACGAAGCTCGCGTGGCTCGACCATGCGATCGCGCAGGAGGAGTACCACCGCGGACAGCTCGCGCTGTACGAGAGGCTGATGCATATCGAGCCCGCGCTGACGCGCCACATCCGCACGGGGAAGTAGGAGGCGCCGTGATACGGGTCGTTATGCGGGTCCGTTCGGCCTGCCGCCCGCACGACGTACGCTCACCGGTACGCCTTAGCGGTCGGCCGGCCGCCCGAAACCGCCTTCCAACCCGTCTGACGGCGCCTCGGGGAGTAAACCGGGGGAGCGGGCCGGGCTCGCGCCTCGCCGCGCGTGGCCGACCGGTCGATAACAAGGCTGATTTCCGCAAGTTTTTCCGTTTGTCGGCGTGAGGGAAGACACGAAGCGCACGGCGCCCGTCACCTGACACGGAGGCATCGCCCTTTCGAGAACCGCTGCGGTGCGGTCAGACGTGCCGGAAGACGGGTTCGGCGGTCCCGCCGGGCCCGCATAACGGCGCGTATCACCGCACCGCTAGCGCTTCCTTCCCGAGACCACGAAGTAGTTGAGCAACACGAACAGGTCGGGATTGGCCCAGTAACCCGCCGCCGCCGCTTCGAGCGCGCTCATTTCTTCGGCCGTCATCACGCCCGCGCGGACGAGCGGGGTGAGCATTCCGATGTCGAACTGTCGCCGGAACGGCTCGGTCCCGAGCTCGTCGCTGTGCGCGACGGCCGTCGCGACCGTGACGTCCGTGAAGCCGGCGCGGGAGAGGATCCTCCAGAGCCTCCGGCCGATGCGGCGGTTCCCGCCCGCCTTCGCCTGGAGCGCGGCGATCTTCTTCGCGAGCTCGGCGAAGCCGGGGATCGGGGGATCGAAGATCGTGAGCAGATCGTCGTCGGCGTCGATGATCGCGAAGGCGCCTCCCGGCTTGATGATCCGGAACGCCTCGCGCGCGACGGCGTCGGGGTCGGGAAGGTGCTGGAAGAGGAGCCGTGCGAAGCCGAAGTCGAAGCGATCGGAAGGAAGCCCCGTTGCGTCGGCGGAGCCGTGCACGAAAGTCACCCGCTCGAGACCTCGGCCGGCGAGATGCGCCTGCGCGTCGGCGAAGAGTGACGCGTCCCGGTCGAGGGCCGTGATGCGCGCGCGCGGGAAGGCTTCGAGGATCTGCCCGGTGACGAACCCCGGCCCGCTCCCGAGCTCGACGACTTCCTGGCCGTCGGAGAGCCCCGCGGCTTCCATCGCGCGTTTTTCGGCCTTCCACGCGATCGCGGCCTGGAGGCCGAGTCTTTCGACTTCGGAAGCGCGGTCGCGGTTGGCGCGGGCGACGTCGTAAGAACCGGGCGGGCTCCCCATGCGCGCATTCTAGGCGGAAAACGCCGCGGAGCGCCCGAACGGATCGAGTCATTTTGATCCCGTTGGATCAAGCGGAAGGGCCCCTCTCGAGCGTAGCGTGAATTCGTTCTCGAGAAGGAGTGACTTCCATGAAAACGGTGAATCGATACGTCGCGACGGCCGCGATCCTTGCGCTCGCGTGCGCCTCCGCGGTTTCGGCCTCGGGTTTTCGCCTCGTTTCCTATGAATCCGGGGATCTGGAAACGCTCGCCGCTCCGGCCGCGGCGGTCGCCTCCGGCGTTCCCCGCAACATGCCCGTGATCGGGCGTCTGCTCGGCGCCGAGGACATCCTCTTCCGGACGTCGGTCGACATCCAGAACAACACCGACACCGCGACCCTCGTGACGTTCTGGATCCACGGCAACGACCTTCGAACCGGCGAGGGGATCTCGGCGTACGGCAACATCACCAACGACGAGACGGACACGCTGATGAAGGGGATGACGAATTTTCACAGCGACGACCTGATCGCGGACCTGGTCGACCAGCAGTTCCTTCCCGCGTCTCTCCTTTCCGACGGATTCCTCGGATCCGCCTTCGCGGTCTTCCAGGGGTTCGGGACCGGGCAGGGATCCTTGCAGGCGCGGTTCTACAGCGAGGTCGGATCGGGCGGTGGCGGGATGTCGGGGGGGACGATCGGCGTCTCCATGAACAGCAACGACATCGGGCGCAACGAGCCCCGGACGCTCTACGGCGTGTTTCGCGACACCCGCGGATTGTCCGGGACGCCGCAGCTCTACTCGAACATGTTCCTGAACAACGTCGGCTACGTCAACGACCAGAGCATGCTCGTCGCCGACACGATCGACGTCCGGCTGACCGCCTACTCCACGACGACGTGCGAGGAGACGGGAGTCGTCCGGACCGTCCGGCTCGCCCCGTACCAGACCGTCGGGGTTCCCGAGGTCGTGAAGTACATGGGCATCTCCCCGCCGGGGGAAGACGACACGATCATCGTCAAGGCCGAGGTCGTGAGCGGCCTGTCGGCCATCCAGGGCGTGGGAGCGATCATCGACCAGACGACCAAGGATCCCTCGGGATTCGAGATGCATGAAGTTCGTCCCGTCCAGACCACGGTGCCGAGTGTCGCGGGGACGTGGAACGTGACGTTCACGATCATTGCGGGCTCCGGCGCGGGAATGCCTCCCCCCGGGTCGCAGAGTCCCGGGCGCATGACGCTCGTCACCTCCGGCTCCAACGTGTCCGGCACGTTGTACGGATCGTATTACTCCCCGCAGTATCACGAGCAGATCGAATGGGGAATGCAGATCGCGGGGACGGTCAACAGCCAGGGAGTCGTCAGCTTCACGATCACGCAGATCACCGCCTGCGCCGGGCCGATGACGGGCCCGGGTTCGATTACCCTCGCGGCGGACGGCAACCACATCAACGGGAGTTATTCCGGACACGACAACTGCGGCCATTCGGTCACGGCCAACATCAGCGGAGGCCGGATCTTCTAATAGTCGCGGTCTCGAAACTCGTCGTCGGGCGCCGGCATCGCGGCGCCCGACTCATTTCAGCCCGCCGGCATCG
>DATFVB010000227.1 GCA_035260525.1 Thermoanaerobaculia bacterium | reverse complement strand
CTCGTCCTTTCGCTTCCCGCGGCGGCGGTCGCGCGGACGCTCCATTGGCGAAGCCTCGACGTCGAGGCCCGGCTCGACGCCGACGGTCTTCTCCACGTTTCCGAGCGACAGAACATGGTCTTCGACGGCGAATGGAACGGCGGCGAAAGGAAGTTCCGGATCGAGCCGGGCCAGCAGCTGACCTTCGCCAGCATGGCGCGCCTCGACCCGAAGACGGGCGAGCGCACGCCGCTCGTCGACGGCGACCTCTCGCAGGTCGACCACTTCGATTTCGTCGACGCGAAGACGCTCCGCTGGCGCAGCCGGCTCCCCTCCGATCCGCCGTTTGCCGACACCGAGATCGACTACGTCCTCGACTACACCCTCTCGGGCGTCGTCGAGAAGCGCGGCGAGACCTACCGGCTCGCTCACGACTTCGCGTTTTCCGATCGCGACGGCTCGATCGACCGTTTCACGCTCGACTTCGCGCTCGATCCTTCCTGGAAACCGTCGGAAGCCTTCTCCGGGCATTGGGAGGCGGGACCTCTCGCGCCGGGACGCGGCTTCGTCGTGAGCGCCTCGCTCGCGTGGGCGGGCGGCGCCGCGCCTTCGCAGGTGAGGCGCATCCCGCTGCTGGCCGACCGCCGGCTCGCGACGCTCCTGATCGCGGCCGCGATCCTTCTCTTCGGCCTCCATTACTGGCTGCACGACCGCACTCGCGGGCGGTTCCGGCCGCTTCCATCGCTTTCGGAAGTGAACGCTCGTTGGCTCGCCGAGAACGTCTTCGACCTGCTCCCCGAGGAGGTCGGGACGGCGCTCGACGACGACGTCGGCACGCCCGAGGTCTCGGCCGTGATCGCCCGGCTGGTCGCCGAGAAGAAGTTGAAGAGCGAGACGTCGAAGGTCCTGGCGAAGCCGACGCTCCGCCTCACCCGCCTCGCTCCCCTCTCCGGGTTCTCGGGATACGAGCGAAAGCTCGTCGACGGCCTCTTCTTCGGGCAGGAGAGCGTGACGCCGGACGAGGTGCGCGCGCATTACAAGTCGAGCGGATTCAACCCGTCGAATCTGATCGAGAAAGAGCTGAAGGCGCGGCTCGCCGGGAAGGGCGCGTTCGCCGATACCGTCGACCCGCCGGGAAAATGGCGGACTCTCCTCTTCATGGCGGCGGCCGCCGGGTTTGCGGTCGAGAGCTGGCGTCACCACGTCCCGAACGACGTGCGGACGGCCTTCATCTTCGTCTTCGCGACCGCCTTCCTCGGTCTCTTCGGGATCATGCTCGCGAAGAACTCCTCGGAGAAATTCCGCCCGATCAACGCGGGCCTCGCCACGGGGCTCGTTCTTCTCCTCCTTCCGTGGGTGATCGTCGGGTTGCTCCTCCCGCGCGACGACTCGCCCACGTCCTTCGCGGCGATCACGTTCGCGACACTCGGCTATGTGAGCTCGGCGTTCAACCTGGCGATGTCGCGGGACGGGGCGGCGCGCATGGAGGCGCGCCGGCGGATCGAGACCGCGCGGCGATGGTTCAAGATGCAGCTCCGGCAGCCGCACCCGGCGCTCGAGGACGCGTGGTTCCCCTGGCTGCTGGCGCTCGGGCTCGGATCGGGCGTCGACCGCTGGTCGAAGAGCTTCGCGGCCGCGGGGACGTCCTCGACCGGCGGGTTCGGCGGGGGTTCGTCGTCCTCATCCTCCTCCGGCGGCGGGTGGACGGGCGGAGGCGGCAGCTTCGGCGGCGCCGGCGCCTCCGGGAGCTGGGCGGCGGCCGTCGGCGGGTTCTCCGCGGGGGTGGCGGCGCCGTCGTCTTCCGGCGGAGGCGGAGGAAGCTCGTCGGGCGGCGGAGGCGGCGGAGGCTGGTAGGCGTCGGGCCGGCCGCGCGTCAGGCTGGCTGCGCCCGGCGCACGGACTCGAGAAGCGCCCTCGCCTCGTGGCCGAGGAGCGAGCACGTGTGCCCGTCCTTGAGCCGGACGTGGGTCCCGGTGTCGTCGGTCGCGATTTCCTCGATGTCGGCGGCCTCGAACTCCAGCATGCCGTCGGGGGCGAGAAAGCTGATGGAATCGATCATGGGCTCACCTCTCGAAAATCACTTCCCTTCCTTTTCCGGGGGAACGGGAGAAACGACGGGACGGGGTTTGCGAACGATCCGGATCTTCCGCACGGCGGAAACCGCGACGACGGCGCGCAGCACGACGAGACGGGCCGGCAGCGCGCGATGTTCCCGGAATCCCTTCATCGGGTCACCTCCTCCGTCTGGATCAAAGGAAAGGGCGGCCCGAAGGCCGCCCGAATGACCGAGGGGAAGGAGAGAGGGTTCCCTCAGGATGACGCGCGGGGCTCCCTCACCCCGACCCTCCGCATCGCTTCACCAGGCAGCATGCTCTAGCTGCATCCACTGGTAGCCCCACAGTTGAGGCATTTGTAGCAGGCGCCGTTCCTGACCATGATCGAGCCGCACTCGTGGCACGCCGGCGCGTCCGTCTGCACCTCGAACGCATGGCCCGAGGACATCCTCGATCCCGACGGCACCAACTTCAGGACCTGCTGCGTGACCGGCATCGGCGCGGTGTCGCTCGTGTTGTCGCGCGAGACGATCCCGATGTTCTCCTTCTGTTCGGCCGACAGGAACTTCGACCCGAGCCAGCGGAAGATGTAGTCGACGAGCGACTTCGCGATCGGGATCTCCTTGTTCTTCGTGTAGCCGGACGGCTCGAACCGCATGTGGGAGAACTTGTCGACGAGCGCCTCGAGAGGCACGCCGTACTGGAGCGTCAGCGAGATCGCGGTCGCGAAGGAGTCCATCAGACCGGAGACGGTCGACCCTTCCTTCGACATCGTCAGGAAGATCTCGCCCGGCGTGCGGTCCTCGTAGAGGCCGACCGTGACGTATCCCTCGTGCCCCGCCACGTTGAACTTGTGGGTGATCGCCGCCCGCTCGTCGGGCAGCTTGCGCCGGAACGGACGGGCCTCCAGGCCCACGGCCTTCCCCAGGTACTCGAGCGACGAGCGCGCCTCCGGGTTCTTCGTGTCGCTCTTGGACGCCGCCGTGTTGAGCGGCTGGGTCCGCTTGCAGCCGTCGCGGTAGATCGCGATGGCCTTCAGGCCCATCTTCCACCCCTGGAGATAGGTGTCGGCGATGTCGTCGGGCGAGATGTCGGTGGGCATGTTGACCGTCTTCGAGATCGCGCCCGAGAGGAACGGCTGCGCCGCGGCCATCATGCGCACGTGCCCCATGTAGTGGATCGAGCGGGTGCCGTTGAGCGCCTTGAAGGAGCAGTCGAAGATCGGAAGATGCTCGGGCTTGAACCCGGGAGCGCCTTCGATCGTGCCCTGCTCGTCGACGTACGAGACGATGCGGTTGACGTCCTCCGCCGCGTAGCCGAGACGCTTGAGCGCGAGCGGGACCGTCTGGTTGACGATCTTGATCGTCCCCCCGCCGACGAGCTTCTTGTACTTGACGAGCGCCAGATCCGGCTCGATGCCGGTCGTGTCGCAGTCCATCATGAACCCGATCGTCCCGGTCGGCGCCAGCACCGTGACCTGGCCGTTCTTGTACCCGAACTGGCTGCCGGACTCGAGCGCCATGTCCCACACCGCCTGGGACCAGTTGTGGAGCTCCGTCGGCACGCCCTCCTTCGGGATCTGGTACGCCGCGTCGCGGTGCATCGAGATCACGCCGAGGAAGGCGTCGCGATTGGGCTCGTAGTTGTCGAACGGCTCCATTTCCGCGGCGATCTTCGACGACTGGAGATAAGCCTCGCCGCACATGAGCGACGTGATCGCGGCCGCGTAGGCGCGTCCCTCGTCCGAGTCGTACGGCAGGCCCGACGCCATGAGCAGCGCGCCGAGGTTCGCGTATCCGAGGCCGAGCGGCCGCATCGCGTGGGAGTTCTTCGCGATCGCTTCGGTGGGATACGACGCGTTGTCGACCATGATCTCCTGCGCGGTGATCGTCACGTCGACGGCGTGCTTGAACCGGTCGACGTCGAAGGTCCCGTCCTCGCGCTCGAACTTCATGAGATTCAACGAGGCGAGGTTGCAGGCGGAATCGTCGACGAACATGTACTCGGAGCACGGGTTGCTCGCGTTGATGCGGTGGGTCGCCTTGACCGGGTTCCAGTCGTTGATCGTCGTGTCGTACTGCATGCCGGGGTCGCCGCAGATCCACGCCGCGTCGGCGATCTTCCTCATGAGCTCGCGCGCGCGGAACTTCTCGAAGGGGCTTCCGGTCAGGACTTCCTTGGTCCAGTAGTCGCCGTCGCTCTCGACGGCCTTCATGAACTCGTCGTTGACCCGGACGGAGTGGTTCGCGTTCTGGTAGAAGATCGAGGAGTACGCCTCCCCGTTGAACGAGCCGTCGTAGCCGGAGTCGATCAGTGCCCAGGCCTTCTTTTCCTCGGTCGCCTTCGACAGGATGAATTCCTCGATGTCGGGGTGGTCGATGTTCAAGATGACCATCTTCGCGGCGCGACGCGTCTTTCCGCCCGATTTGATCGCGCCGGCGAAGGAGTCGAATCCCTTCATGAACGAGAGCGGCCCCGACGCCGTGCCGCCGGAGGACAATCCTTCCCTCGACCCTCGGAGCGTCGAGAGATTCGAGCCGGTGCCCGACCCGTATTTGAAGAGCATCCCCTCGGTCTTGGCGAGCGTGAGGATCGACGCCATCGAGTCCTGGACCGAGTTGATGAAGCACGCGGAGCACTGCGGCCTCTCCTCGACGCCGCAGTTGAACCAGACCGGCGAATTGAAGGACATGACCTGGTTGACGAGAAGCGCGGTCAGCTCGTCGTGAAAGGCGTCGCGGTCCGCCGCCGTGCGGAAGTAGCCCCCTTCCTGCCCCCAGCGCGTGATCGTGTCGGCGACGCGCGAGATCAGCTGCCGCACCGAGGTCTCGCGCTCGGGCGTTCCGACCTTCCCGTGAAAATACTTCTGCACGACGATGTTCGTGGCCGTTTGCGACCACGACTTCGGAACCTCGACGTTCTTCTGCTCGAAGATCGTCTCCCCCTTCTCCGAAGTGATGGCCGCGGTGCGGAGCTCCCATTCGAGCGCATCGAACGGAGGGACCGAAGGATCGGAATAGACCCTCGAAAAGGTGAGTCCGCGCAGGCCCGGCGGTGTCACCTCCCGCGCGCCCACCTCGGTGAGAACCTCTTTCCGGATCTCCTCGTCGCTTCGGCTCATTTCCCTCTCCTCCTCATTCGACGGCCTTTCCGGGAATCGCAAGGCGCTGCAGGGCTCGGTTGTGGCTCTCGGCTAGACCGTTATTTGAGAAATGAAGGTAAACCTCCCAATCCTGGTTGTCAAGAAGAAGCTACAAGATGTTGGGGCCGAACCGGCGGTCTGCCGTACAGGTAGAGCTTTTTGCCGGGCACGTCGGACCGGTCTCCTTGACCCCCGCGGAGGCGGCTGGCATAATGAGCCGACCCGAGGGGCGTCGACTCTTCGGCCGGAAGGAGTTCCCTGATGTCTTCTGAAATGTCCAGTCCCCTCACTCCGATGACGCCTCCCCAGGCCGCGGACAGCCCCCTGCTGACGCTGACCGACAAGGCGATCGAGAAGGTCAAGTATTTCGCCTCTCAGATGCCGGAATCGTCCGGCAAGCCGCTCCGCGTCTTCGTCCAGGGCGGCGGCTGCTCCGGTTTCCAGTACGGGTTCACGTTCGACGACAAGCACGAGAACGACACGGAGTTCGCCCAGGGCGACGTGCACGTCGTCGTCGACCCCCAGAGCGCCATGTACTTGAAGGGCGCGAGCGTCGATTATCTCGAGGACTTCCGCGGCGCCGGTTTCTCGGTCAACAACCCGAACGCCTCGGGCGGCTGCGGCTGCGGCAAGTCCTTCAACGCTTGAAGAACGGCGTCAGCCGTTCGATGAAAGACCCCACTCGTGTGGGGTCTTTTTCGTTCAGGCCTGCCGCGCCGACATGTCCGCCATAGCTTCAGCGACGGCGGGAGCCTCGGCGAAGGCGGGCCGGCGATTTCGGACGGATTTGATGGGCGCGGGGCCTGTCGCGGTGCCGTCTCCATGGGCGCCGCCCGGCGCGGCTGAGGACTTTGCTACAGAAACCGTGCGCGGCGGGCGGCTTCCACGGAGCGCTCCGCGCCACCCGCCCCAACGACATCGCCGAAATCGCGGCAGCAACTCACGCGAGGGTCTATGGCGACCTTGCGGCGCGGCGACGCGGGAGCGATTCCATCTCTCCGAAAGCGGCAGTAGCGTTGCGGAAATCGCCCCTGCGATTTCCGCAACGGATCGCCGCGTCAGAGGTGGGTTAACCGGCCCCCGTCGACCAGAATCGAGGCTCCCTGCACGAACTCCGCCCCCGGCGACGCGAGGAACGCGATGACCGCGGCGAGGTCCTCGGGCTTCCCGACGTCGGCGCGCTGGATCTTCTCGAGGCCCGACTTCACGTTCGGGTTGTTCCAGAGCATCGGCGTGTCGACCGCGCCCGGCAGGATCGCGTTGACCCGCAGCCCCTTCGGCTTCCCTTCGAGCGCGGCGGACCGCGTGAGCGACAGGAGTGCCGCCTTCGCCGCCGCGTACGGCGCCACACCCGCCGTCGTCTCCCGGGCGTGCACGCTCGAGACGTTCACGATCGCGCCCCCGTCGCTCATCTTCGAAAACGCCTGCTTCGTGAAATAGAACGCGCCCATCAGATCCACGCGCCAGACCTTCAGCCAGTCGTCGGTCGTCAGCTGGTCGAGCGCCTTGAAGACCATGAGCCCCGCGTTGTTGACGAGAACGTCCCAGCGGCCGAAACGGTCGAGCGTCTCGGAGACGGTGCGGCCGACCTGCTCCTCCGCGCTCACGTCGCAGGCGCTCCCGAAAGCGTCGGGGGCCCCCGCGGATTTCACCTCGCCGGCGGCCTTCTCCGCTCCGCGGCGATTCAGGTCGGCCACGACGACTTTCGCGCCCTCCCGCCCGAACCGCTTCGCGACCGCGAGACCGATCCCACTCGCCGCCCCCGTGACGATCGCGACTTTTCCGGAGAATCGCGCCGCGGAATCACCGTTGCCGTTCATTGCGCGTTGGCGGGAGCGTCGGTGCTCCGGGTCCCCTTCTTCCGGTCCCTTCGGGACGGCGGCATGAACGCAACCTGCCCCTCCTGGTGCTGGCGGGGCGAGATCAGCGGGACCTGGAGGCAGACGCTCTGGGTCGGCAGCACGCTGCCCCATTCCGCGATGAGCTTCTTGTAGGCGCGCCCGACCGGGCGGATGTTGCGGTCGAGGTCGTAGAGGCCGAGCGGGTTGACGGTGCCGCGGTCCTCGCGCAGGGCGACGTCCCAGTCGACCTGGTCGGTGAGGGAGTACCAGGTGAACCCGACGATCGGCACGCCGTCGTTCCTCACGCGGAGCACGTTGGCCCACTCCTTCCAGAGCCAGTAGACGCTCTCGTCGCCGGCCGGACCCTGGTGCAGGTTCGTCTCGGTGTGCATGACCGGGAGCTTGTAGCGCGCGTAGTACTGGCGCGTGATCTCGCTGTAGCCGAAGACTTCTCCGGCGGGACGCGTCCGGCCGTCGCCGTCGACGAGATGCTCGTTGGTGATGTAGTAGTCGTTGCCCATGATGCAGTGGTGCTTGAGCGAGTTGCCGAGGAAGAAGTGGTACTCCTCGCGCGTCAGTCCGTTGTCGAAGAGGAACTCGTACATCTCCGAGTTGATCCTCCGCCCGTAGTTCAGGTCGAGCGAGAGGAACCGCTCCGCGTTCATGATCTCCGCGGGCCGGATCGATTTCGGGCTGTCGGCGTGGAAGTACTCGGAGGACTCGCTCTGGATGAAGATCGCGTCGGGCCGGACGGCGAGAATGGCGTCCATCGCCATGACGTTCGCCTTGACGATGTGCTTCAACGCCGTCACGAAGCTCCGGTCGCCGCTCTTCTGCTCGTTCCACCAGCCGTAGCGCGCGGAGAAGAGCGCGCAGATGTACATCTCGTTGACCGGCGTATACAGCTGGATCCAGGGGAACCTCCGCGCGAACGCCGATGCGTAGCCGGCGAAGAGCTTCGGGAAATCGGGATTCTGGAAATCGCCGATCCAGTCGGGAACCCCGAAATGGCAGAGGTCCGCGATCGGCGTCACGTCTCGCGACCGGAGATCGGCCAGCGTCGCGTCGGCGAACTCCCAGTCGAAGCGGTCGGCCCCGAGGAACGTCCGGTAGAGAGCCGGCCCGTAACGAAGGAAGCAGATCCCCATCTCCTGCACGAGATCGAAGTCGGTCCTCCAGTGCCGGTAGAACCCGCACTTCTCCAACTCGTCCACGCGCTTCTTGCCGTGATCGATCGTCGGCGAGCTGTTCTCGATTCCGGTCGCGAACAGAAAAACGGTCTTCACACGGCGAAAAAGTGCAAGAAAAGAGCCAAGAACGACGTGTCGCGAGTCGTGGTCTACAGGTTCCAGCGCCATTCGCGGATCTCGGGTAGATCCTCTCCCCTGCGCGTGATGTACGCCTGGTGCTCGATCAGTCGGTCCCGAATTTCCTGCTTGATGTAGCCGGCCGCGGGCGCGAGCTTCTTCACGCGGTCCACGACGTCGCCGGCGAGATGGAACCGGTCGAGGTCGTTCTTGACGACCATGTCGAACGGCGTCGTCGTCGTCCCCTCTTCCTTGTAGCCGCGGACGTGCAGGTTCGCGTGGTTGCGCCGGCGGTACGCGAGGCGGTGGATCAACCACGGATAGCCGTGGTACGCGAAGATGATCGGCTTGTCGGTCGTGAAGATCGCGTCGAACTGCGCCGCCGGGAGACCGTGCGGATGCTCCTCGCGCGGCTGGAGCGTCATGAGGTCGACGACGTTGACGACCCGGATCTTCAGGTCGGGCGCGCGATGCCGCAGGAAGTCGACGGCGGCGAGGGTTTCCAGCGTCGGCACGTCGCCGGCGCATGCCATCACGACGTCCGGCTCCGTTCCCTTGTCGTTGGAGGCCCATTCCCAGATCCCGACGCCGGCCGTGCAGTGCCGCACGGCTTCGTCCATCGAGAGCCACTGGGGCCCCGGCTGCTTGCCGGCGACGATCACGTTGACGAAGTCGCGGCTCCGCAGGCAATGGTCGGCGACCGACAGGAGCGTGTTCGCGTCGGGCGGCAGGTAGACACGGATCACGTCCGCCTTCTTGTTGACGACGTGGTCGATGAATCCCGGGTCCTGGTGCGAGAAACCGTTGTGGTCCTGCTGCCAGACGTGGGACGTCAAAAGATAGTTGAGCGAGGCGATCGGCCGCCGCCAGGGGATGCGGCGCGAGACCTTCAGCCATTTCGCGTGCTGGTTGAACATCGAGTCGATGATGTGAATGAACGCCTCGTAGCAGGAGAAGACGCCGTGGCGGCCCGTGAGCAGATAGCCCTCGAGCCATCCCTGGCAGAGGTGCTCGGAGAGGACTTCCATGACGCGGCCGGTCGGCGAGAGGTGGTCGTCGCCGGGGATCGTCTCGGCCATCCACCGCCGGTCCGTCGCTTCGAAGACGGGAGTGAGCCGGTTGGACGCGGTTTCGTCCGGACCGACGAGCCGGAAGTTCTTCGGGTTGGCGCGGATGACGTCGCGCAGGAACGCGCCGAGGACGCGCGTCGCTTCCGCTTCGGCTCGGCCCGGCTTGTCGACCTCGACGGCGTACCCGCGGAAGTCCGGGAGCCGCAGGTCCTTCAGGAGCTTCCCGCCGTTGGCGAACGGCGTCGCCCCCATCCGGCGGCTGCCGAGAGGCGCGAGCTCGGCCACGTCGGGGCGCAGCCTCCCGCAGGCGTCGAAGAGCTCGTCGGGGACGTAGCTCTTCATCCATTCCTCCAGCGCGCGCAGATGCGCGGGATTGCCGGCCACGTCCGACAGCGGGACTTGATGGGCCCGCCAGGTTCCCTCCATCTTCTTCCCGTCGACTTCCTTCGGTCCCGTCCATCCCTTCGGAGTGACGAGAACGATCATCGGCCAGCGCGGGCGGCCCGGCATCCGCCCCGACCGCGCGTCGATCTGAATCGCCTGGATCTCGGCGACGACCGCGTCGAGCGTCCCCGCCATCTTCTGGTGCATCTCGTACGGATCCGCGCCTTCCACGAAATACGGCGTGTGGCCGTATCCGAGCAGGAGCTCTTCGAGCTCCGTTCGGCCGATGCGCGCGAGGACGGCGGGATTCGCGATCTTGTAGCCGTTCAGATGCAGGATCGGCAGCACGGCCCCGTCGGTGACGGGATTGAGGAACTTGTTCGAATGCCACGACGCGGCGAGCGGACCGGTCTCCGCCTCGCCGTCGCCGATCACGCACGCGACGAGGAGATCCGGGTTGTCGAACGCGGCGCCACACGCGTGGGCCAGCGCGTAGCCGAGCTCCCCTCCCTCGTGGATCGATCCGGGCGTCTCGGGAGCGACGTGGCTCGGGATACCTCCCGGGAACGAAAACTGCTTGAAGAGCTTCTGCAGACCCGCCGTGTCCTGGGTGATCGAGGGATAGACCTCGCTGTACGTGCCTTCGAGATACGTGTTCGCGACGAGCGCCGGACCGCCGTGCCCGGGACCGGCGACGTAGAGCACGTCGATCTCGTGCTGCTTGATGAGGCGGTTGAGATGCACGTAGACGAAGTTGAGCCCGGGTGTGGTTCCCCAGTGCCCGAGGAGCCGCGGCTTCACGTCGTCGGACGTCAGCGGCCGGCGCAGGAGCGGGTTGTCGAGGAGATAGATCTGCCCGACGGAGAGATAGTTCGCCGCGCGCCAGTACGCGTTCATCCGGAGGAGCTCGTCCTCGGTGAGCGGCCCGGGCATCGCGGAGACGAGTTGTTCTTTTTCGGACATGGCTGGCCCCCCGGCGATTCTCCCGCCGCGGATTCGTCGATTTCAATAGTCACCCGGGGGAAGGGACGTGCCCGGTGCCCGGAAGTAGTTTGGATGCAACGGCGAAGCGCGCCGGGCCGCGAGTCAGGCGGGATGCGGGTCGCCCCCGGCGGCCGAGGCGTACCGCGATCCCGTACGCCACAGGCCGACCGGGGGCGGCACGCGCCCGCATCATTCGATGGATCGGCGCGCCCGCGTCAGAAGGGGATACGGGTCGATCGCCTCCCCCTGCCACCACCGCTTTTCCGGCCCGAGCCGGTAGATCGCGAAATGCAGGTGCGGGGTCTGCGGAGGGGCGTTTCCCGACGTTCCGACGTATCCGATCGTCTGTCCGGAGCTCACCCGCTGCCCCTCGGCGAGCCCCTCGGCGTATCGCTCGAGATGAGCGTAGTAGTAGCAGCGAGTCTCCGTCGGATCGAACTGGTAGATCGTGATGCCTCCCGGCACGCTGTGGAAGAGCTTCCGGATGGTGCCGTCGTCGACCGCGAGAACGGCGGTATTGCGAGGCTCGAGGATGTCGATCGCCTCGTGGCGGTGGCCGGAATGGATCTCCTCGAAGCTGTCGCGCAGGTCGGACGGGCGAAGCCCCGCGATCGGCATCGACAGACGGACCTCGCCGGCCCGGTCGGGCGCCGGCTGCGTCCCGCCGTCTGCGCCGGAGGGCTCGGCGCGCGGTGCGCCGCGCGCGGCGGAGGGCTCTCGCGGCAGTCGCGAGGCCGGCGCGCCGACCCGGTGACGGGGCACCCAGAAGACGAGTGCGGCGACGAAAAACGCGAGCGCGGACCAGAAGACGACGACTCCCGGCCCGGCGCTCCTTACGTTCCCCGAATCTCCGGGGCGGGCGCTCTCCGCGAGGCTCTTCATGGAACGAGAGAGGCCGGCGTCCCGGGCGCGACGAGCTGCGCGAGATCGAGCGCGTCCCAGTTCGTCAGCCGGATGCAGCCGTGCGACTGCGATCTCCCGATCGTCGCCGGCTCGGCCGTTCCGTGGATCCCGTAATGCGGCTTCGAGAGATCGATCCAGACGACTCCGACCGGATTGTTGGGCCCCGCGGGGATCGTCGTCTTCCCGTCCTTCGCATCGGCGTCCCAGAACAGATCCGGGTTGTAGTGGAAGACCGGGTCGTGCCCGATCCCGTTGATCTTCCACTCGCCCAGCGGCAGCGGATCGTGCTCGCTTCCGACGGTCGCGGGGTAGCGCGCGATCGCCTTCCCCGAGGCGTCGAGGGCGGTGACGGAGAGATCGCTTCCGCTCACGCGGATCGAGGCGGCCTTCGGGAGCGGCGCGCGGTCGACGTCGAGCGCGATGATCGTCGAGCCGGCGGCGCCGAAGTCGGCCGCGGGATTCATCTTCCGGAGCAGCGCCGGGCTCGAGTGGAATCGCTCGGCGAGCTCCTCGAGCGGAGACGCGTACGGCATCGACGGCAGATTCGCCTTCTCCATCATGTCCTCGGGAATGGGGAGGAACGGGCCCGCCTCGTCCTCCGGCGCGATCATGTAGGGAACGACGACGGGGCTCCGGTCGCGATCGAGCGCTTTCCACGTTTTCTCCGAGACCGGGACGGAGGCGTCGATCCCGTTGGCCGCGTCGAAGGCCGCCGCGGCGCGGAGCGTGTTGTCTCCCATCGAGCCGTCGATCTCACCCGGCGAGAAGTGGGCGCGGTCGAGGAGCACCTGCGCCCGCAGCACCGCCGGCCCGGAAACGCCGCGCGACAGCGGCTTCTCGACGGCGGCGTCGTTGGCGGACTGCGCGTCGAAATCGACGCGCTTCGGCGCCGGGCGGTGGCTGTTGCGATGCTTCCGGGGAATCGGCCGCTGCGACGAAGAGAGCGACGCCGCGGGGACCGCGAGCAGCGCGGCCGCGATCACGAAGGCGCGAAAATCCGCAGGGATCGCCACATCCGCGACATCATTCAAGTCCGGTGCCATCGGCGACGCGAAATCTCCCGAACGCCGACCCGACGTGGAAATCCGGCGGGTCCGCCCGGGTCGGAAAGAGCGCGGAGAACTCCGACGTCGCCCGGTCGATGCGGAAGAAGTTCGCGCGGAAGGTCTCGGGAATGGACTCGCCGCCGAAGGCCGACGCGGGCACGCGGAGCAGCGCGCTCCAGCGGCGCTCGCCGCGCTTGACCCCGGCCGAAAAGCCGGGACACTCGAAAGTCGCGACGGACATTCCCTTCCGCGTTCCTTCGGGCGAGTCGACCCGCGCCGAGAAACGCGCGCCGAGCGGGTTCACCTCGAGCTCGACGTAGCGGCGCGGCGGGTCTTCGGCCGACAGAAACGCCTCCACGACGTCCTCGGTCCAGAGCGGGGCGTTCGTCTCGCGGAGCGTCGCGACGATGCCGCGGTGCCGCGCGTCGAACCGGACGAGGAGGACGTCGCCGCGCGCGGCGATCCGGAGCGCCGTCGCAAGCCGCGGCGCCGCGCCGGTGACCGCGTCGACGAGCCGGTGCGCCGGCAGCTCGACCAGCCGGTCCGTCGGACCGATACGGGGAACGACGATCTCGTCGGACATTCGAGCGATTGTCGCACGCGCGGTCCGATGCCGATGCCGTGACCGTCGCGGGCGGGGCATGAGGGGCGAAGCGGGTCGAAGCGGCGCGACGCAGTCGCACCCGCGAAGCGGGCGGCGCGGCAGCGCCGAGTGCGCCGCTCGCAACGCTCCTCAGGATGACATCCCTCCGGAGGTCCGCGATGTGGGAGGCCGCGCGGTTCCAGCGGAGCGCGCAGCGCCCGCAAGCCGAGTCGCGTCGGCGTGGCATCGG
>DATFVB010000226.1 GCA_035260525.1 Thermoanaerobaculia bacterium | reverse complement strand
ATCAGTTCGCCCCGTCGTTCTTCGCGGTTCGGCGCGACGAAGCGACCCGGATCGACTTCTGGAACCTGCAGCCCGACGACGAGCACGACGTCATGCTCCTCGACCCGGACTGGAACGTCCTGATGAAACAGAGGCTTCCTCCCCTGAAGAAACGGTCGTGGGTCTTCACCTTCCACCGGGAAGGGCTCTACCGGTTCTATTGCACGGTCCATCTTCCCGAGATGGCCGGCCAGATCCTCGTCCTCCCTCCGCGGAAGCACTGACAGCGGCTCGCCGCAGCGATTGCTCCCCTCCGGCGGCCTGACCGGAATCTGCCGGGCCCGCCCCTATAATCTCGGACCAACCGGAGGTTACTTTGCGTCTTCTGCGACTCTTGGGTCTTCTCTTGCTCCTGCTCGCGCCGGTTCCGGTCTCGGCGGTTTCGCCCGCTGTCGACCCGAGCCTCTTCGCCGGCCTTCACTGGCGAATGATCGGCCCGTTCCGCGGCGGGCGCGTGCTCGCGGTGTCGGGCGTGCCGGGCGAGCCCGACCACTTCTACTTCGGCTCGGTCGGCGGCGGCGTCTGGGAAAGCGTCAACGCGGGGCGCACCTGGCGGCCGATCTTCGACGGCCAGCCCATCGCCTCGATCGGGGCGCTGGCGGTCGCGCCGTCGAATCCGCGCGTGATCTGGGTCGGCACGGGTGAGGCCGACATGCGCTCGGACATCTCCTACGGCAACGGCGTCTACGTCTCCTCCGACGGCGGGCGGACGTGGCGCCACGCGGGCCTCGACGACACGCGGCAGATCGGCAGGATCGCCGTCGACCCGCGCAACGCCGACGTCGCGTTCGTCGCGGCGCTGGGGCACGCGTATGCCGGCAACCGCGCGCGCGGCGTCTACCGCACCGCCGACGGCGGCCGGACGTGGACGCGGGTCCTCTCCCGCGGCGACGACGTCGGCGCCATCGACGTCGCGATCGACCCCGCCCATCCCGACACGGTCTTCGCCGCGCTCTGGCAGACGCGCCGGCCGCCGTGGAACACGTATCCGCCGTCGTACGGCCCCGGTTCGGGCCTCTGGCGCTCGGACGACGGCGGGCGGAGCTGGAAGCCGGCCGGCGGCGGACTCCCGACGGAAGGTCTCGGCCGAATCGGGATCGCGTACGCGCCGTCGAAGCCGGGGCGCATGTACGCGCTCGTCGACGCGAAGGACGGAGGGATGTACCGCTCCGACGACGGCGGCGTCCGCTGGACGCGCGCTTCCTCGGACACGCGCATCTGGAACCGGGGCTGGTATTTCTCGGGCGTGACGGTCGACCCGAAGAACGCGGACGTCGTTTACGCGTGCGACACCGCGATGTTCCGGAGCGTCGACGGCGGCGCGACCTTCGCGCCGTTCCGCGGCTCGCCGGGAGGCGACGACTACCACCAGCTCTGGATCGATCCCTCCGATCCCCGGCGGATGATCACCGGCGTCGACCAGGGAGCGATCGTGACCGTCGACGGGGGAGCCACGTGGAGCTCCTGGTACAACCAGCCGATCGCCCAGCTCTACCACGTCTCGACCGACGGCCGGTTCCCGTACCGCGTCTACGGCGCGCAGCAGGACTCGGGCGCGGCGATGGTTCCGTCCCGCAGCGAGTGGCAGGGAATCACGATGTTCGACTGGCGCCCCGTCGCCGTCGGCTACGAGAACGGGATGGTCGCGTCGGACCCGCTCGATCCGCGAACCGTCTTCGGCGCCGGCGTGACGCGCTTCGACGGCGAGACGCTTCAGCTGCGCGACGTGGACCCCGGGCGGGCGTACCCGGATGTCTATCGCCACACGTGGACGCTTCCGCTCGTATTCTCCCGGCGCGATCCGAAGGTCCTCTATTTCGGAAACCAGCGGGTCTTCCGCACCTCCGACGGCGGCGGGACGTGGACGCCGATCAGCCCGGACCTCTCGCGCGAGGACGCGGGCGCTCCGCCGAATCTCGATCCGGCGACGGCCGCCGACACGCCCGTCGTCGGGCTGCGGCGCGGAGTCGTCTACACGATCGCCCCCTCCGTTCGGCGCGACGGCGAGATCTGGTGCGGGACCGACGACGGGCTGATCTGGAAGACGTCCGACGACGGCGCGCACTGGACGAACGTCACGCCCGCCGCGGTCGGACCCTGGTCGAAGGTGACGGGCCTCGAGGCCTCCCCTTTCGATTCGGACACGATGTGGGCCGCGGTCGACCGGCATCGCCTCGACGACTTCCGTCCGCACCTCTTCCGCACCAACGACGGCGGGCGCACGTGGACGGAGACCGTCGCCGGGATCCCGGACGGCGCGTTCGTCCAGGTCGTCCGCGAGGACCCCGTCCGGCGCGGGCTGATGTACGCGGGCACGGAGCTCGGCGTCTTCGTTTCGTTCGACGCGGGCGACCGCTGGCAGCCGCTGCAGTTGAATCTCCCGGTCTGCTCCGTTCGCGACATCGACGTGCACGGCGCGGATCTCGTCGCCGCGACTCACGGTCGCTCCTTCTGGATCCTCGACGACGTCTCGCCGCTCCGGCAGCTTTCCGATGACGCGGCGCGGCCGCGCGCGCATTTCTTCGCGCCCGAGCCGGCAGTCCGCGTGCACCCCGCCGTCTTTCAGGGGACGCCGGTGCCCAAGGACGAGCCGATCGGCGAGAACCCTCCCTTCGGCGCAATCCTGGATTACCGGATCGGAAAGGCGCCGGCGCAACCGGTCACGCTCGAGATCCGCGACGCGCACGGGGAAACCGTCCGAGCCTTCTCGAGCGCGGATCCGGTTCGCGCCGCCGATCCCGGCAAGCTCGTCGTCACGCCGGACTGGGAGAAGGAAGAAGCGCCCCTTTCCGCGGCGCCGGGGACGCACCGGTTCGTGTGGAACCTGCACACGGCGCCCCGGCGCGAGCTTGCGCCGCCCGACGAGGACTCGCGCGAAACGGGGCTGTGGGCCCCGCCGGGACGGTACACCGTGAGACTGATCGTCGACGGGGAGACGTTCGAGCAGCCTCTCGAAGTCCGCCGCGATCCTCGGATCCGGGCGAGCGACGCAGACCTCGCCGCGCAGTTCGCGCTCTCACGCGATGTCGAAAAGACGCGGCTCGAGCTCGGCGCGGCCGGCAAGCGCGTCGCGGCGGTGAATACGGCCGTCGAAGCGCTCGCGGGGAAGCTCCCGGCGGAGGCCGAGCGCGCGCGCGCCGGGCTCGCCGCGCGTCTCGAGACGCTGGCCGGGACGTCGGACATGCTGAAGCTCAGCGGCGGAGGGCTCGACCTCGCGAGCTTCTCCGGCGTGTCGGCCGTCCTCACGAAGCTCGCGTTCACCCTGGAGAGCGCCGACGGCGCGCCCTCGCCGGACGACCGACGAGCGGCGGAGGAAGACGCGAAGCTCGTGCGCAAGGTGATCGGCGAGGGCGACGAGCTCCTGTCGCGCGATCTGCCGGTGCTGAACACCGCGCTGCAGCGCGCGGGGGCCGCGCCGATCTCGATTCCCTGAGGGGCTCGAAAAAGGGGGGCGGGAGAAGCCGCGGCCATGCATCGAGCGACTGCCGTTGCGCTGGCGTGTCCCCCGACGATTCCCGTATCGCCAAGCGGCGAAGGAAGTGATTTCAGTCGAATGCGACGGCGAGGGCGCGGCCAGACCGAAGAGATCCGCACCACTCAGCGACATCAGTTGACGTCATCATCGAGGCGCGGCCAGACGTGCTGGAAGACGGGCTCGGCGGGACCGGCCGGCGGGCGCGGCGCTGTCGGCGCTGAGGCGGGGCGAGGCGTGTCCGCCGACGACTGCCGTATCGTCAAGCCGGAGAGGAAGTGATCTCAGTCGAATCCGACGGCGAGGCGAGGCCCGGCCGGACCGAAGAGATCCGCACCATTCAGCGTTATCAGTTGACGTCATCACCGAGGCGCGGCCAGACGTGCTGGAAGACGGGCCCGGCGGGACCGGCCGGCGGGCGCGGCGCTGTCGGCGCTGAGGCGGGGCGAGGCGCGAGCCCGACGGGATGCGGGTCGGCCGCGAGATCCCGAGGCCTACCGGGGCGTAGGTCGCAGGGTCTCGCGGGCGGCACGCGCCCGTCCGGCTCGATGCATCGCCCCGCCCGCCTCTAATTACGCCAGCGGAGGTATAGGCCGTACCGATTGGCGTCGTAGTTGGCGAGCGGCCCGGCGAGCGTGGCCTTCTCCTTGTACTGGTCCCTGGCCCACTCGCCGATCACCGACGCGTTCTTCGTGACGTCGACCGAGGCCCGCGCGGCGGCCCGGTCGATCGTGAACGGGAACGACCCGTCGTTCTTGAAGCGTCCCAGCGAAGCGTCGATCGAGACGGGCGCGAAGAGGAGCGTCACGCCGCCTTCGTACGACCGGCCGTCCTCGCTGTGCAACGACGTGTCGAGCGAGAAGTCTTCCGGATGCCGGAAGAGGATCTTGCTGTCGGCCTCGTACTTCTCGGCCGAGATCCGGAGCTTCAAGAACTTCGCCGGCGACCCCTCGGCCTGCCCGCCGTACTGGCGCATCCTTGCGTCGTAGCCGATCCCCGTCCGGTCGTTGGAGGCGTCGATCTGCTCGGCCGCCAGGCTCACCCGGAAGAGCTCCTTCAAGGCCCAGGCCGCCCGGATCCGGTAGCGGTCGCGGTCGAGGAAGTCGGTCCGCACCACCGGGTCGTCGGCCTTGTCCCTCCGCCAGTCGGCCCCGAGCGTCAGGCCGCCCTGGGAGAACTTCGCCCCGAGGTCGAAGCTGCGGATCCGCCGGTCGAAGTCGCCGTCCTGGGAGCCCGGGACGACGATCTCCTCGGGCGCTTCGACTAAGATCACGTGCTGCTTGTTCTGCGACCCGCCCACGAAGACCGACAGCCCCCCGAAGGCCCGCGCGTCGACCCGCGCGTCGACGATCTCCTCGGTCCGCTCGACGGAGGTGTCGGCGTTTATCAGATTGACGAGGTCCCGCGGATCGAGCCCGGCAAAGGTCACCGTCTGCAAGTAGAGGTCCGAGATCAGGGCAAACCCGTCCAGATCATGGTGGTTCTTCGCGTAGCCGGCCGTCAGGTCGATCCCGTCGGCCAGATGGGCCTCGACTCTTCCGCTGGCGCGCCAGAACGTGTTGCGGGCGCGGGAGGAGATCGTCTCGTTCAGGCCGCCGAAGATCCGGCTGATCTCGAAGGAGACGAGGCTCCCGGCGAGCTCTTCGCGCTCGACCGTGTCGCTTTCGGCCGCCGCGCGCACGTAGGAGCCGATCAGCTTCACGCGCGATCCCAGCCGCCCGGCCACGACCGCGTTGGTGACCGGCGTGTTGGCGTCCATCTTCGTCGTGCGCCCGAGCCCGTCGAGCGACACCGGGACGCCCAGCACCGTGCCCGAGTTGTTGCCCGAGCCCGCAGCGGGGACGAGCCGGTTGGTTTCGACCTCGTGGAGCTTCCTCCACCCCTGGGTGACCTGGCCCGATATCGGCCCCGCGTCGAAGGACGCGCCGCCGTAGATCTCCTGGTCCTCGTCGTCTAAGTTCTGGGTCAGACGGAACTCGTCGCCGCCGACGTCGTAGGTCGTGCGTCCCGGCCCCTCGTCGCGATTCCTCACGTAGCCGACCACGGGCGTGATCCAGTAGCCGGGCAGGAGCCGCAGCTCGACGCCGAAGACGTTTCTCACCCGGTCGTACGTATGCTCGCCCGGCACGACGCCGTCGGAGATCAGCGGATTGGCAAACGCCGGCAGCGCCGAGAACATCTCCGTGCGCCGGTAAGAGAGCCGCAGGTCGTACTTGCCGGCCAGCCCCGCCTGGAGCCGGAAGGACCCCGCCGGCCCCGCCCCCAGGTCGCTCGCGTCGACGCGAAGCTGGTCGAACAGCCCCGTCCCGGCCGGCCCCCCCGTCGACAGCGTGAAGGCACGAAGGAGGAACCCTTCCCGCTCGTTGATCTGGCTGCGGTACATGTTCTCGTTGCCCGAGATATCCGTGAACCGGTAGCCGAGCTCGACGTCGAAGACCGGAGGGTCGGCGGCCCGGGCCGAGGCCGCCGCGCCCACGGCGAGGAGGGCGACGAGCAGGCGGCGAAGATTCTTCATCGCGTCCTCACTACTTCAGAAGCACCGGCGAACGGTTCGAGCCGTGGATCGCCGTGTGGCAGACGGTGCAGTTCTGGTACCGCGCCAGCCGGAGGTTGTGGAAAGACGGCGGCTGCGATCCCAGGGTGTCTCCCGTGATCGGCGAGTGGCACTCCAGGCACAGCTGGGAAACCGCCGCCCGCTTCAACTGCTTCGGATTCGACGACCCGTGCGGCTCGTGGCAGCTCAGGCAGTCGCCGGCCACGCCCGAGACGTGCTCGAAGACGAATGGCCCGCGCTTTTCGGCATGGCACGACAGGCACGGCAGCTCGCCCGCCCGCGTGCGGCGCAGCGCGTTGTCGTTGGCCCGCCCGTGCGGGTCGTGGCACGAAGCGCAGTCCATGCCGCCCTTCAACCGGTGGGCAAACGGCTTGTCGGCAAACCCCGCGGCTTTCCCCGGGTGGCACGACTCGCACAAAGCAACCGAGTCCTTCACCAGCAGATGCGGCCTCGACGGCGCCGCATGGATCACATGGCAGCTCAGGCAGTTGACCGTGGCCGAGTTGCCGTGCACGCCGTTACGCCACGAGACCCGGTCCGATGCCCGGTCGTGGCAGGTCAGGCAAAACTCTGCCCCCGTGCGCCCGTGGAGCTTGCGCTCGACCGGCTGCTCGCCCGAGGACTCGACATGCGCCTTCGTGTCGCCGTGGCAGCTCGCGCACACCGCATCGCCCGACACCCGCGCCGCCCCGGCCTGGAACGGGATCCGAGCGTGCGGATTGCGGTCGAAGTCCTTGGCCTGATCGTGGCAGTCGGCGCACGCGGCGACGGCGGCCTTCTCCGCCGCCGGCGATTCGGCGGCGAAGAGAGAAAAAGAGGCGGCGCCCAGTCCGAAGACCAGGAACGCCGCCAGGACAGCCCCATTTCTTTTCATGGCGTCCTCTCTGCGGTCCGCTTTACCTCCGGATCACCGCGCGTGCACCTTGTCGACCGAGAAGTCGTCCTCCGGAGCGTGGCACGCGGCGCAGGACTCGCCAAACGGCGAGGTCATGACGTAGGCGTGCGCCGCCGCCTCCTGCGTGTCGTGGCACCCCAGGCACGCCGCCGC
>DATFVB010000225.1 GCA_035260525.1 Thermoanaerobaculia bacterium | reverse complement strand
ATCGGCACGGACGGCGCGACCGCGATTCCGGGCGTGCGCATCGCCGGCGACCTGACCGGCGTCCCGCTGCTCAAGCTCTCGGCCGACGGCGGAGCGAAGGCGGCCCGGGCCATCGCGACCGAGCTCGCGGGGATGCCGCCGGCGGGCCCGGACGTCCTCGACCTCGCGATCGTCGGCGGCGGGGTGGCCGGAATCGCGGCGGCCCTCGAGGCCAAGACGCTCGGGCTCCGGTTCGCCGTGTTCGAGGCCTCGGAGCCGTTCTCCACCGTCGCGAATTTTCCGAAGGCCAAGCCGATCTACACGTACCCGGTCGGCATGACGCCGGCGGGCCGGCTGCGCTTCCGGAACGAGGTCCATCCGAAGGAGGCGCTGCTCGAGAGCCTCGAGCATCAGCGCCGCGGCGCGGGAATCGAACCGGTGATCTCGCGGATCGAGCGGATCGAGCGCGCGGGCGGGCTCCTCCGGCTGCGTCACGCGGACGGAAGGGCGCCGACCGCCGCGCGCCGCGTGATCGTCGCGATCGGACGCAGCGGCAGCCACCGGCGGCTCGGCGTCTCCGGCGAGGACTCGGGAAAGGTCTTCAACCGGCTGTACGACCCGAAGGAGTTCGCGGGAGCGCGCGCGCTCGTCGTCGGCGGGGGAGATTCGGCACTCGAAACGGCGATCGCGCTGGCCTCCTGCGGCGCGCGCGTGACCCTGTCGTATCGACGGATGGAATTCTCCCGGCCGAAGGCGGAGAACGTGGCGAAGGTCGAGGGCCTGGCGCGCGACCCCGCCGCACCGGTCGGAATCGAGCACCCGAGCTCGGAGCGGGTGACGTCGGCGACGGGGCCGTTCCTGGATTTCCCGCATCACGCCGGCCGGCTGGATGTCGCGCTCGGGACGGAGGTCGTCCGGATCGAGCCCGAACGCGTCGCCCTGCGCGACCCATCGGGCCGGGAGACGACGATCGACAACGACGTCGTGTTCACGATGATCGGAAGGGAAGCGCCGCTCGACTTTTTCCGAGCGTCGGGAATCCCGATCCTGGGCGAGTGGACGGTCCGCCGCGCCGCCGCGTTCGCCGCGTTTCTCGCATTCTGCGCGTTTCTCTACAACTGGAAAGCGGGGGGAGCGCTCACCCGCTGGTTCGAGTCGCGAAAGCTCTTTCCCTTCGACGTCTCCTCCGGGATCGCGCGCCTCGGCGGCGCGGTGGCAACCGCCGCCGCGGACCCGGCCACGCTTCTCGGCACGCTCGCGATCTCGCTCCGCGAGCCCGGCTTCTACTACTCGACGGCCTACTGCCTCGCCGTGGTGCTCTTCGGGATCGCACGGGTCCGCCGTCGCCGGACTCCCTACGTCACGCGCCAGACCGTCGCGCTCGCCGCGATCCAGCTCGTACCGCTCTTCCTGCTCCCGTACGTGCTGCTCCCCTGGGCGGGGCACGGGGGCGCGTTCGATGCGGGCCTCGGCAAGACGGTCGCCGATCACCTCTTCCCCGCGGTTTCGTACGGTCAGGGTCGCGAGTACTGGCGGGCGTTCGGGTTGATCCTCGCCTGGCCGCTCTTCATCTGGAACGTTTTCTCGCCGCGTCCGATGAGCTGGTGGCTCGCGATCGCCTTCCTGCAGACGTTCGTCGCGATCCCGCTGATCGTCCGCCGCTGGGGAAAAGGCGCGTACTGCGGCTGGATCTGCTCGTGCGGCGCGCTCGCCGAGACGATGGGGGACGCGCACCGGCAGAAGATGCCGCACGGGCCGCTCTGGAACCGGCTGAACATGACCGGGCAGGCGATCCTCGCGGCGGCCTTCCTGCTGTTCGCGGGGCGCGCGATCTCGTGGTCGGCGCCGGGATCGCGGATCGGAGCGGCTGCCGCCCGTTTCTACGACGGGTTGCTCTCCGGATGGGCTCCGTTCGGGATCCCGCTCAACTATTCACGCGTCGTCGATCTCTTCCTGGCCGGGATCGTCGGCGTCGGCTTTTATTTCTGGTTCTCCGGGCGCATCTGGTGCCGGTTCGCGTGTCCGCTCGCGGCGCTCATGCACATTTACGCGCGCTTCTCCCGCTTCCGGATCTTCCCGGAGAAGGAGAAATGCATCTCCTGCAACGTGTGCACGGCGGTGTGCCATCAGGGGATCGACGTGATGAGCTTCGCCAACAAGGGGGTCCCGATGGAGGACCCCCAGTGCGTCCGCTGCTCGGCGTGCGTGCAGATGTGCCCGACCGGCGTCCTCTCGTTCGGGCGGATCGGCCCGGGGGGTCTTCCGGTGCTCGACCGTCTGCCCGCGTCTCCCGTGCGCATGTCCGGAGGCGAGAGCCTTCCTTTCCGGTGAGGAGACGAAGCCGGTCGATCGGGCGCGGGTCATGCGTTTTTCGCCCTCGAACCCGTCGATTCGACATTCAACCTGCGGGATGCATCCCCCAAGCCGCCTCGGGATCCGGGCGCCGCCGCCTCGGAGCTGCGCTCTCATCGGAATCGAGAACGGGAGATCGGCATCCCAGCCCTCCTTGCGGTTTCGGTGGCGGAACCTCCGGCGGGGCGCACGCGTCTAAGCAGCATGGGGAGGACTGCATGAATTCGATTTTTCGGATCGGGATGGGCGCCATCCTGCTCGGATCACTGATCTTCGCGGTTGCCGGCGCGTCTTCGGCACCCGCGATCACCGGCACCTGGTCGGTCGAACCGGGCCGGAGCGCGAACGACGGTATGGTCGATCTCGAGATGCGCCGGCGCTCCGGTCACTCGAGCTGGAGCTCGGGCGAGACGGTTCCCGTTTCCGCGCTCGTCGGCCTCGATCCGGGCGTCCTGCGCGGGGGAAACGCGCCGGTCCACTTCGAGGTGCGCCGCGACGCCGGAATTTTCCGATTCGAGGGCTCGGTCCGGAACGGCGAGGGCGCCGGCCACTTTTCGTTCGAGCCGGACGCCGGTTACGTCGCCGAATTGGAGAAAATGGGGTACGGCTCCCTCGACGGCGACCGCCTCTTCTCCCTGGCGGTGCACGACGTCAACCGCACGTTCCTGCGGGATCTCTCCTCGCTCGGCTTCGCGCGCATCGCGCTCGACGACGCGATTGCGTTCCGGATCCACGGCGCCACGGTCGAATACGTCCGCGCCCTTCAGGGGCTCGGGTACCGTTCCGCCACGCCGAACCAGATCGTGGCGTTCCGGATCCACGGCGCGACTCCCGAGTACGTGAAAGCGCTGTCGGACATGGGGATGGCGGGGATCGCGCCGGACGATCTCGTCGCCATGCGCATCCACGGCGTACGGCCGGAGTTCGTGAAGGTCTTCCGCGACCTCGGCTACCCGGCGCTCGCGCCGTCGGACCTCGTCGCGCTGCGGATCCACGGTGCGACGGAGGACTTCGTCCGCCATCTCGCCGATCTCGGGTACGGACGCATTCCCGCCGACGATCTGGTCGCAATGCGGATCCACGGCGTTTCTCCCGATTTCATTCGCGAGCTGCGGTCGCTGGGCTATCCGCACGTCCCGGTGGACGATCTCGTGGCGATGCGCATTCATCACGTCACGGCGGATTTCATCCGGCGCGTCGAGGCTCGCCGGTCCACCAAACCGACGCCGGACGAGCTGGTGGAAATGCGGATTCACGGGGAGGTCGACTAGGTCGGAACTGGCGGAACTGCCTCAGACCGGGAGCGGCGCCGAGCTCCGCAACCCGTCGAGCGCTTCCTGCATGCGCCGCCGTGTCCCGGCGGCCGCCTCCGCGACGCCGGCGGGGGAGGTATCGTCGACGCGGGCAGGTTCGAGCACCCGGATCCGGAGCGTGCCGGGCCGCGTCCGGTGTCGCCGCGTGTCGGCGACGGCGGTGAGCGGCTCGGCCACGAGGGGCACGACGGGAACCTCCGCCGCCGCCGCGAGGCGGAACGCGCCGGTCTTGAACGGCAGGAGCTCGCGTGCCGCGTTTCGGTGCCCTTCGGGCATCATCCACACGGAAATGCGCTCTCGCTGGATGATCGTCGCGGCCTCGGCGAGCGCGATCGTCGTCTGCTCGGGGCGCCCGCGGTCGACCGTGAGGTTCCCCGCGGCGCGAAAATACCAGCCGAACAGCGGGATGCGGCCGAGCTCCTTCTTGCCGATCGCCACCGTGCGGGAGGGGACGATCGCGCCGAAGACGATCACGTCGAGGATCGACTGATGGTTCGCGACGAAGACGCAGGGGCGGGAGTCGCGCAGGATCTCCGGACGGTCGACCTCGATCTTCCAGCCGAGCGCGCGCGCGAGACCGCCGCAGAAGAGCCGGGCGTAGAACGTCGTCGCCGACCGGTCGCGGGGGCCGACGGCGAGCCGGAGGAAGCCGATGACCGAGCACAGGAGCAGCCACGCCACCCCCGCCGCGAACCCGAGGAAAAAGCGGATCTTCTCGCGCATCGGCCGCCGCCGATCATATGCGCGGGCGGCCCGTCAGATAGTTCTTCCAGAAGTTGCCGAGGACGGACGGGTGCAGGTCGAAGATCGCCCGGTTCTCGTTCAACCACGTGTTGTAGCAGGAGAAGCACGAGTGCTCACCGGCGTGGCGCCAGGCGGCCTCGACGCCGTCCCGGACCGCGTTCTTCGGCGCGAACGTCCCGACGTGCAGCACGCACGGATAGACGTCGCCGTTGGGCTCCATCTGGAGGAAATACCGGCCCGCGCTGCACGGCGAGGGCTCTCCCGGGCGCTCGACGCGTTCGAGCGAAAAATCGGGCCAGGCGAGCGTCGTCCGATACGATCGCGCCGAGAAGAGCACGGGGGCGCCGCGTTCCTTCGCCGCGACGATCTCCGCGACGATCCGGCGGATCTCTTCGGGATCCGGCATCCAGGAGCGCGCGGCGGCTCCGTACATCTCGGGGTTGAACTGCGGGATCTGGAAGTTGACCATCACGCCGAGCCGGGACGCGGTCTCGAGGAGCCAGGGGACCTGCCCGGCGCTCCGGCGCGTCACGACCGCGCTCAGGAAGAAATCGAGCCGCTCGCGGGCGCACAGCTCGACCGCGTCCATCACCTTCTTCCAGGAGCCCGCTCCGCGCTGGCGGTCGTGAGCATCCTCGTCTCCGTCGATCGAGATCACGACCTCCGAGAGGCGGCGCACGAGATCGAGCCGCGCGCGGACGAGGAAGCCGTTCGTGACGATCGCGGCGCGCATTCCGAGCCGAAGGACCTCGTCGGCGAGGCGGTCGAGGTCGGGGACGAGGAGCGGCTCCCCGCCGAGGAACTTGATGCGGGCGGCGCCGAGCCGGGCGAACTCGCCGAGGATCGAGAGGTGGTCGTCGAGCGCCAGCGGGCGGTCCTCCCGGTTCGGGGAATTGCAATACGCGCACCGGGCGTTGCAGCCGTTCAAGAGCGAATACTGCACGAAAAAAGGCCGAGGCCGGCCGGACAGCCGTGACGCGAGGATCCGGGCGCCGATCGCGACCTTCTCACGCGCCTTCACGAGG
>DATFVB010000224.1 GCA_035260525.1 Thermoanaerobaculia bacterium | reverse complement strand
ACCAACCCTTCGCGACCTCAGCCGCCATGATGCGCATGGCTTCATCCCGGGGGAGGGCCGCGCGGTAGACCCGGGCGGTCGTCAGGGCGTCGAAGATATCGGCGATCGTCGTCACGCGCGCCGTGAGCGGAATCGCTTCTCCATTGATGCCGTCCGGATACCCCGATCCATCGATCCGTTCGTGGTGGAAATATACGACGTCGAAGGCGCGGCCCAGCGTCTTCATGTGGGCGATCAAGTTCCGGCCTTCGACCGGATGGCGTTTTATTTCTTCGAACTCTTCGGGCGTCAATTTTCCCGGCTTGAGGAGGACGCTGTCGCGGATCGCGATCTTTCCGAGGTCGTGAAAGAGCCCTCCATGCTGCACGGCCCAGAGCTCCTCCCCGCGCAAGCCGATTCTCGAACCGAGGCTTCCCGCATAAAACGACACACGCTCGCTATGGCTCGCCGTGTAAGGATCGCGGGCGTCGATGGTGCGGGCGAGCGCAACGATGACGCGCTCGGCGTCTTCGAGCGCGTCCGTCACCAATTTCAGCTTCACGAGCGATCGGACGCGAGCGGTCAGCTCCTCGGGCGAAAAAGGCTTTGCGATGAAATCGGTTACTCCGCCCTCGATCGCCTGGAGCCGATCGATTTTCGAGGCGGTCCCGGTCAGCATGACGACCGGGAGGAGGCGGGTTTCGGGATTTGCGCGGATCGCGGCGAGGACCTCGTGGCCGCTTCGCCCGGGGAGCTGGACGTCGAGCAGAACGACGTCGGGAGAAAGGGCGAAAACCTGGCTTAGACCGTCGTCGCCCGACCCCGATTCCCAGACTTCGTACCCTTCTCGCCGAAGGAGACGACCGAGAAGCTTGCGGACCTGCTCGTCGTCATCGACGACGAGGATTCGAGAATGGAGAACCCCACTCTCATCCCGCATGAGATTTCCCCTTCCTGAGCCTTCTGCTGCCACGAGTTGAAGCAAGTCTACCAGCCGCGCCCTGCCGGCGTCATGTCTTCAGAGTTCCCTTCATCCGAAACGTTGGTGACTCAACCATCGTGTGAACGTAAGGCTCTCCTCAACCCTTTCATCGCCGGACCGGAGATTAGGGGACACTTTTTCGCCGTTGAAGATTCCGACGGCAGGGGCCGAGAGCTTCAACTCCGGCTTCTTCTCTTTTCTGCGAAGATCGTACGCCGGCGACGGACTGAGCCCCTCATCGCCCCTCCCTTTTCCACCGGCCGTCAACCCACCGGGATACCTCGCAGATTCGGCCCTCGACCGCGTCCGCCGTGCCGCACGGGCAGGAGAAGTCGGGCACGATCTCGTGGCGCGGGCGCGGCTCGACCCGCACGACGAAGATCTCGCCGCACCGGCACTCGATCCGGACCGGAATCCAGCCCTCGCGCTCCATCGCTCACCGGTTCTCATCGCCGGTCCCCGATTTCGGGGACACGCAAAGTGCTACTCTGTTGCCTTCAATGTCTCCGGGAAAGCCCGTGCTCGTTGTCGAAGACGACGGGGACTCCTGCTCGGCGCTCATCGAGATGATGGCGCTCGAGGGAATCCCGGCCGTCGGCGCGGGCAATGGCGCCGAGGCGATCGACCGTTTCAACGAAGGACTTCGCCCCTGCGCCATCGTGCTCGATCTGAACCTTCCCTTGATCGACGGGAGCGGCTTCCTGAAGATGCGCCGGATCGATCCGGAGCTCGCGCGGATTCCGGTGCTCGTGATCACGGGGGCCGACAAGACGATCAGCGATTTCCCCGATATGAACGTCGTCGCGGTCTTCCGAAAGCCCTTCGACCCGCTGTTGGTGGTCGACGCCGTTCGAGCATTTCGCGGACGGAGCTAAGTGCCCCTCCCCGGAAATACGGTGCCATTTGCGCCTGCGGCTTGCGGAGGATGGCCAGACGCGTCGCGGGAGCAGATGCCGTTTGCATCGGGCCCGCGACGCAACGCCGCCATCGTTCGCAATGTGCGGGCGCCCTTCGGGTTCGGGCGGCGCGGGGCAATCTGCGGCGCCGCCGCGACTCGACGATGGCAATGCATCGCCATCGTCGCGGCGACTGGCAGCTTACCCCGCGGCGCTCCGAACAAATGTCACGGTATTTCCGGGGAGGGGCACTAAGGCAGATTCTGGTTCCGATCCCGGCGGGCGAGCCTGGACTCGTGAGAATCGCGCGTGCCGGGCGGATGCTCCGGAGCGGAGAAAGTTCGGCGGTTGGCGCCTTCGATCGGCGCCAACCGCGAGCTCCAGAAAGCCGGGGAGGTTCGAGTCCGTCGTGCTAACGGGTGGCCAGGAAAGCGTGCGTCTTCCCGAGCGAGTCCACGTACAAACCGACGACGTTGCCGAGCGGGTTGATGCTGTAGACTTTCGTCTGTGATGCCTCCGGGAAGTCGATGGCGGTGAACGCGTTGCCTTTCAGGACGAAGCCTCTGAATGCCGTCGCCGGGGCGCCATTGAGCTTGTAGATCCCGACGATCTCGCCCTGGGGGTTGACGTCCCAGGCCTGGGTGAAGTTGCTGTTCGGGATCGTGAAGCTTGTGAACACCCCGTCCACGACCGAGTAGCCCGACGGAATACCCGGGTTGTACCAGCCGACGATCATCTCGAGGTCCGGCGTCGCGCCGTTGTCCATGGACGAGTTTGCATTGCGCTCTTCATAGACGCCGTTGCCGACGATCATTCCCTTCATCGTCGACCCCATGTTTCCATCGTGAATGCATCCGAGGATCATCCCGTCCGGCAGGATTCGCTGGGCGATCGAATGGAGATGCCCGTGCTCGTCAAGGGGAGTGAACACTCCGTCCGTCGTCAACAGGTACCCGTGGATGCCGATCTGGTACGCCGCGTCCCCGGGAACACCCCAGAAGTTGCCGACGATTTCACCCGTCGGGCTGATGCCGCGGGCGTCGGTTCCCGTCGCGAGTCCCGCCGCGACGTCGGGGTAGTCGATCGTCTGGTAGTCACCGGCCGCCCTCCGCAGGAAGCCATGAGTCCCGATGGAATCGGTGAATTGCCCGACGATGTTTCCCTGCGGGTCGATGCCCCAGGCGGTCGCCGATGTCGCGCCGGGGGGATCGATGGTCCGGTAGGTGGTGGCGGGTCTCCCCTGCGCCAGCGCGCTGCCGGCGCCCAGGAGCAGACCCATCGCCGAGATCATGAGAAAACGTGACGATCGCATGGGGTAGCCCTCCTTCGGCTCGAGGGCTGGGCCACCCACGGCGCGGCGGAGATCGGTTGCCGATTCGCGCCTCGACGTGGTGTTGGATCGAGCATGTCCCAGCCCGTGATGAACACGATGACGTGAATGCCGGGATCCGTGCCGTACCGAAGGGCACGTCCCGGCCGAAAGGATCGAGCCTGCCGGGGTTGCCGGAGACGACGCCGCCGCGGCGGCCGCCCCGGACCGGGGAAGAAGGATCTTGCGTTTCATCGCCCTTCTCATTTCGCCTCCACGGTACCGGGAGGCTTCCCGGGAAGTCTTGAGATTGGCCTGAGGATCGTCTGCAGTTCTGATGGCGTCCGGCCGGCCTCCAGTTGCTGAGGCTGACGTTTCGGGATTCTCAGGACAGAGAGCCGCAGAGCGTGAGCGAGGTCCGGTTCACGGTTTCGTCAGGAGGCGGCGAGGGAATCCCGGCCGCACGGAGCCGGCGGGGCTAAAATGCGAACACAAGCGTGCGCCTGCAATTCAATGGGTTCGTCTTCGATTCGGAAACTCGCCAGCTTTCCGGCAGCGCGGGACTCCTCCACCTCTCCCCGAAGGCTTTTCGGTTTCTGGAGATACTTCTCGAGAGCCGACCCCGTGCGCTGTCGAAGG
>DATFVB010000223.1 GCA_035260525.1 Thermoanaerobaculia bacterium | reverse complement strand
CGAGGAGCGACCGGTCGTGCTCGAGGCGGGCCGGGTCGTCCGGGGGGCGATACTCGGCGAGCAGGTCGTCCCGCGGGATCTTGACGGCGTATCCGACGGGAATCGCGCGCACGTCGGCGATTCCGCTCCGCGCCGCGATCTTCGCCGCCTCCGCGTTGACGTCTTCGGCGTGCACGAGGCCGGTGAAGCGCACGACCACGGCGGAGTAGAGCGCCTCGCCCTTCTGGAGCCGGTAGAGCGCGAACTTCCCCTTCTCGTCCGAGCCGTACGAAAGAGCGCCGGCGCCCGCGATCTCCGCGGCGAGCGCCTCCGAGCGGAAGCCCGGCAGGAGGAGCTCCGACGGGATCTCGATTTTCTGGCCCTTCTCGGTCTCGAGCGAGGCGAGACCGTTGCGCTTCCGGATCTCCGCGTATCGCGCGCCGTCGCCGGTGAACCATTCGGCGATCCGCCAGAGGCTCTCCGGAGCTCCCGCGGGCGCCGTCACGACGTGCGTCCAGGCCTCCGGACGCCCCGTGTCGGCCGGGAAGAGCGCCTGCATCGCGATCTTCTTGTAGTTGTCGGAGAGGAGCTCGTACGGGACGCGGAGGAAGACGCCCGCGCTCTGCACCTTCTCCCGGCCGTTCAGCGCGAGGATCTTCTTTTGCGTCTTCGGGTCCTCCGAGAACCGCCGCGCGAAGGCCGCCACGCCCTCGCCCGGCAGCGGCTTCGCGAAGAGGTAGACGAGATCGCCCCTCGCGATCGACACCTTCAGCTCCGGGGAGACGACGGCCGTCCGGACGAACTCGGGCTCGTCGGCTCCGGCCGCCGCCGCGGCGACGAGGAGCGCGGCGAGCGCGGCTCCGACGCTACGCCGCGATCGGAGGCGCGGCATCCGTGAAACGAGTCTCCCGCTCGTACGCGGCCGACAGGGCGAAGAGCGTCTCTTCCCGCCAGGGGGCGGCCATCAGCTGGAGCGCGAGGGGCAGGCCCTCCCGCGAAAAGCCGGAAGGGACCGAGATCGCGGGGATCCCCGCGAGCGAAGCGGGCGTCGTGAAGATGTCGGAGAGATACATCGCGAGAGGATCGTCGACCTTCTCGCCGAAACGGAAAGCCGGAGCCGGGACGGTCGGGCAGGCGATCGCGTCGACGCGGGAGAAGGCCTGCGCGAAGTCGCGGCGAAGGAGCGCGCGGACGCGGCTCGCGCGCTTGTAGAACGCGTCGGCGTAGCCCGCCGACAGCGCGAACGTGCCCAGCAGGATCCGGCGCTTGACCTCCGCGCCGAAATCGCGCGTCCGGTGCTGTGCGTAGAAGGACTCGAGGTCCGCCGCCTCGTCGCGGGGCCCGTATCGGATCCCGTCGTAGCGGGCGAGGTTCGACGAGGCCTCGGCGTTGGCGACGACGTAATACACCGGAATCGCGTACGGCGCGCGCGGGACGGAGATCTCCTCGATCGCGGCGCCCGCCGAGCGGAGCGCCGAGACGGCCTCGGCGAAGTTTTCGAGGACCTGCGCGTCCGCGCCCTCGACCGACGCCTCCCGCAGCACGCCGACCCGGAGCCCTCGCGCGCCCCGGAACAGGGCGCCGAGCGGATCGCCGACGGGAACGGGCGCCGTCGTCGAGTCGCGGGCGTCCTGCCCGGCGATCGCGTCGTAGAGGCGCGCCGCGTCTTCGACGCTCGTCGCGAGCGGGCCGATCTGGTCGAGCGACGAGGCGAAGGCGACGAGGCCGAAGCGCGAAACGCGGCCGTAGGTGGGTTTCACGCCCACGACGCCGCAGAGGGCGGCCGGCTGCCTCACCGATCCTCCGGTGTCCGAGCCGAGGGCGGCGGGGACCTCGCGCGCCGCGACCGCCGCCGCGCTCCCGCCGGACGACCCGCCGGGGACGCGCCCGACGTCCCAGGGGTTGCGGGTCTTCTGGAACGCGGAATTCTCCGTCGAGGAGCCCATCGCGAACTCGTCGAGGTTCGTCTTTCCCGCGACGACCGCCCCCGCGTCCTTCAGCCGCGCCACGGCGGTCGCGTCGTAGCCGGGCGAGAAGCCCTCGAGGATCCGCGATCCGCAGGAAGCCGGGTACCCCTCGGCCGTCATGTTGTCCTTGACTCCGACCATGACGCCCGCGAGCGGAAGCGACTCTCCGGAGGCGAGCCGGCGGTCGACTTCGCGGGCGTCGGCGATCACGCGTTCTTCGTTCCACGTCAGGAAGGCGCCGATCTCGGGCTCGCGGCGGGCGATCCGCTCGAGCGCCTGGAGGGCCGTGCGTTCGGCGCTCGTCGCGCCCGACGTCACTGCGGAGACGATCTCTCGGATCGCGCTCATCGCCGGGCCCCCGAACGCCCCGATCCGCGCCGGCGGCGCCTCGTCTCTCCGCGCGGCCGCGCGGTCATCGACTCGCGTCGACCACGCGGGGCACCGGGACCAGCCCGTGCGACGTCACCGCGGCGTTGCGGGAGAGCTCCGCACGGCCGGCCCCGGGGACGGGCTGATCGGCGCGGAGGGTCGTCGCGGGGGAAGGCTCCGGCTCCGGGAGATCGGCGTCCGGTATCTCGGCGATCCGCTCGATGTGCTCGAGGATGTGCCCGAGCTTCGGGGCGAGCGCGGCCGCCTCCGCCGGATCGAGCCTCAGCCGCGCGAGCCGAGCAAGACGCTCGACGCCCTCGCGCGACAGAAAAGGGTTTTCGGAGGCCGATGTCATTGGAACCATTGTACCCTCTCCGCCGAATGCGTCTTCGAACGATCGAGCGGGTCCTTCGTCGGGCGATGGACCGGACGGGAACGACCGGGTACCTCGTGGGCGGGACGGTCCGCGACGCTCTCCTCGGCCGCCCGGTCGCCGACGTCGACGTCGCCGTCGCGAGCGGCGAGGAACGCCTCGCACGGGAGCTCTCCGCCGACGGGCTGGGCACGGCCTTCGCCCTCTCCCCTCCCGGTGCGGCGCTCCCGGTCTGGCGCGTCGCGCGCGGCGACTCGATCGTCGACGTCGCCCGCTTCGAGCGCGGCGGCACGATCGAAGACGATCTCGCGCGCCGCGATTTCACCGTCAACGCGATCGCCCGGGAGGTCGGCGGGCGCCGCCTGGTCGACCCGTTCGGAGGCGCCGTGGACCTTCGCGCCGGCCGGATTCGCTCGATTTCCGACGCCAATCTCGAGAGCGACCCGCTGCGCGTGCTCCGCGCGTACCGGCTCGCGGCGACGCGGGGCTGGACGATCGTCCCCGACACGCGCCGGCGGCTCGCGCGCCATGCGCGCCTCGTCCGGCGGGCCGCGCCGGAGCGCCTGCACGACGAGCTCGCCCGGCTCCTCGCCGGGAAAGCGGCCCGGGCGATCGGCTGGGCGCTCGCCGACGGCGTGCTCGGCGCGACACTCGGGATTCCGCCGTCGCGCGCCGCGCGCCGCGCCGCCGGGCGGCTCCCTCCGGCCCGCCGCGGAGAGACCGCGCTCGAGACCGGCGCCGGCCGCCTCGCGATCCTGCTCCGCGCCGGGGGGGTCGCTTCGTCTTCCTCCACGGACACGCTCCGGCGCCTCAAGTTCTCGCGGGCGGAGATCCGCGAAACCGCGCGTCGGCGGCGTTTCCTCGACGCGGCGTTCTCCGGCGCCGCGGCGGACCGCGTTCTCTTCGCCCACCGCGACGCGCTCTCCTCCCTGCTGCGCCTCGCCGACGCCGCGGCGGCGACGCGGGCCGAGCGGTCCCGGGCCGCGGAGCTCCGGCGCGCCGCCCGGCGCACCGCACGCGCGGATGCGCCCGTCGACGGCAACGACCTCCGAACGTGGCTCGGAATCGGGGCGGGCCCCGAGGTCGGGCGCCGGCTGGAGGCCGCGCGCTTCGGCTGGTTCACCCGCCGGTGGCGAACCCGCGAGGAGATCCGGCGCGGAATTTCGGCGCTCCCGCCCGATTGACGGAGGCGAGCGGCTGGGGTAGGCTTCGCCGCACGCCTGCGGGGGGAAATTGGAGCTTTCCGAACTCCTGAAATTCACGGCCAAGAAGGGAGCGTCCGATCTGCATCTGAAGCCGATGCGGCCGCCCCTCCTGCGCTTGAACGGCAAGATGATCCCGCTCAAGACCGAGGCGCTCTCCCCGAAGATCCTCGAGGACATGCTGCTCCCGATCCTCACCCCCTTGCAGCGCCAGCGGCTCGAGCAGGACCTCGCCGTGGACGTGGGCTACGGTCTCCAGGGGGTCGCACGGTTCCGGGCCAACATCTACACCCAGCGGGGCTCGTATGCCGCGGCCTTCCGCCGCATCCCCTTCAAGCTGCCGACGATCGACGAGCTCGAGCTTCCCGAAGTGCTGGGCTCGTTCGCGCACCTGCCGGCGGGCCTCGTGATCGTCACCGGGCCGACCGGTTCGGGAAAGTCGACGACGCTGGCCGCGATCATGCGGGAGATCACCGAGAAGCGCCCGGTCCACATCGTCACGATCGAGGATCCCATCGAGTACCTCCTCTCCGACGGTGTCGCGGCCGTGTCGCAGCGCGAGGTGGGGACCGACACGCCGACCTTCAAGGAGGCCCTCAAGAACGTCGTGCGCCAGGACCCGGACGTCATCATGGTCGGCGAGATGCGCGACTGGGAGACGATGCAGACCGCGATCACGGCGGCAGAGACCGGGCACCTGGTCTTCTCGACGCTCCACACCAACAACGCCGCGCAGGCCATCGACCGCATGATCGACTCGTGCCCTCCGGCCCTGCAGCGGCAGGTACGGTCGCAGCTCGCCCTCGTGCTCCGCGCGATCGTCTCGATGAAGCTCATCGAGAAATCGGACGGATCGGGGCTGACGGCGGTCATCGAGGTCATGGTCAACTCCCCCAAGATCGCCAAGCACATCGACCAGGGGGAGACCAAGGACATCCTCGAGGAGATCGAGTCGTCGGTCGGCTACTACCGCATGCAGTCGATGAACCAGTCGCTGCTCGCGCTGCTCGTCCACCAGAAGATCGACTACGACAAGGCGATGGAGACCTCCACGGACCCCGAGGACCTGTCGCTGAAGCTCCGGAAGCTGTTTCCCCAGATCGAGGAGTCGTTCCGAGGAGGAACCATGCCGTCGTTCAACGATTTTTCCGTCATCACCGGCCTGCTCGACACCAAGAAACTCTACGAGGAGCAGGAGGAGAAGTGGAAGATGCGGATGGCCGAGGTCCAGGAGGAAGTCGTCCGCCTGCGCCAGGAAGTCGACGACCAGAGGCGCCTGAACGAAGCGAAGGCGAAAGGGTACGCCGACCTCGAGTCGGAGGCGGCCCGCCTTCGCAACGAGACGGACCGGGCGCAGAAGGACGCCGCGCAGAAGATCGCGGCGTTGAACGACCGGATCAAGCAGCTCAACCAGCAGCTCGCCGAGTACGCCGGGGGACGCAAGCCCGCCGCGAACGAGGGCTTCTTCAAGAGATAGCAGCGCGGCGCCGCGGCGCCGCGCAAATCCAAAATCCGAATATCGAAACCCGAAATGGTGCTCAGGGCACCAAAGCGGATCCGTCGTCGTTTTCGAATTTCACGCTTGTTTCGGAAATTCGAATTTCGAGCCGTCTCGTATGGGACCGTCGGTCAGGACCCCTTGCCGGCGGCCTTCAGGAGGTCCTTCAAAAGGTTCGCCGTGGGCTCCTTCCCCGGAACGCAGAGATTCGAGTCCTTCTCGGTCCCCGCGGCGAGCGCGGCCGCGTAACCCTCGCAGTCGTAGCCGCAGGCGGTGCAGTCCGTCTGCGCCATCGCCGCGAAGAGCTTCGTCTTCAGGTCCCCGTCCCTGGCCATCTCCATCCGCTTGGGGAGCGGGATCGTCTCGTCGTGGAACGCGGGCGCCTCCTTCTTCGGCGCCTTGGCCTTGGCCTCCTCCTCGACCTTCCCGGTGTTGATCCACCGCCCGTAGGAGAGGCAGCTCGGGCAGACGAACGCGTAGTCCCACTGCTGCGGGAGATGCTGGGCGGGCGTGCGAAAGACGACGAGCGGCTCGAAGTCCTGAGGGCATGTGGGGCTCTCCCGCTCCTGGGCGTCGTTGACCATCGCCCGGAGGTGCCCGGCGGAGAACTGGATCTGCTTGGGCTTCTGGTCGAAACGGTACATCTTCCCCCTCGGGGACACCATGACGACCTGCGGCTTGAACGTCCGCTCGACGTAGAACGCGCGCATCGGCGCGCCCGTCTCCGGATCGAGGACCGGGTTCTGGCTCCAGAAGTCGGCGAGCAGCTTGCTCTGTTCGCGAAGAGAAAGTTTCATTCCATCGTCCTTCCGCCGCGCATTGTAGCAAACGGCTCGATCAGATCGTCTCCGCTCTCACGAACGGATTCCGCTCCTTTTCCCAGCCGATCGTCGTCTCCTCGCCGTGCCCCGGAATCACGCGGAGCGCGTCGGGCAGGGCGTACAGACGTCCCCGGATCGAGCGCTCGATTTCGGGAAAGGACCCGCCCCAGAGATCCGTGCGGCCGATCGATTCGCGGAAGAGCGTGTCGCCCGAGAAGAGGACGGGGGCGTCCCCGTCGGCCAGGAAGCAGACGGACCCTGGAGAATGGCCGGGAGTGTGGATCACGCGGATCGCCGACGATCCGACCGCGATCGTTTCGCCGTCCGAAAGCGGTTCGGTGACTTTTTCCGGGTCGTCGAAGCGAAAGCCGAAGAGCCTTCCCTGCTCGGTGAGCATGTCGTAGAGGAAGCGATCGTCGGGATGGAGCCGGATCGGCGCCCCGGTCGCGCGGTGAACCGCGCCCGCCGCCGCGACGTGGTCGAAATGCGCGTGCGTGTGGAGGAGGGCCGCCGCGCGGGCCCCGGCGCGTCCGAGCGCGTCCAGGATCCGGTCCGGCTCGTCGCCCGGGTCGACGACCGCGGCGAGACCCGAGGCATCGTCCACGACGATCGCGCAGTTGCAGGCGAGCGGACCGACCGGAAGGACTTCTGACACGCGAAGGGTCACGAGCGAACCGGCACCACGACGTCCACCTCGTGCCGCTCTTTTCGAGCCGGATCGGCCCAGACGGTCTCCGGCGACGCGAGGTTGATCTGCACGGCCCATTCGTCGTTTTCCGGCAGGCGGCGCTCGGACGCGAAGAGCTTGCGCCGAGAGCGCGGCGTGAAGATTTCCCAGCGCAGCCAGCCGAACTCGGCGATGTCGCCGCGGACGCAGAACGCCGGGATGCGCTCTCCCGCCTCGATCGGCGCCTCGCGGACCGTCATCCGACGAAAGCCGTTCGCCGCGAGCCGCGCGAGGAATTCCGGCGTCGCGTCCCGGCCGTTCCAGACGAGCTCGTGGCGTCCCCGCGCCACGCCTCGCCCGAGCACGAGGTCGTCGAGTACTTCCCTCAAGGCCCGGCCCGATCCTTCGCTCTCCACACGACGAGTCTACCGCCGAGCTCGAACGTCGATGCTGAATGAGCCGCGGACTGGTCTTCCGATCACGGTCGCGCATCAGCACGACGGCTGGGCGGCGCCGGCTTTTCGCATCGCGGAAAGCTTTCGCCGAAGTAACCGAGGCGAAAGCTCCGCGATGCGGGAGCGGGAGCGTCGGCGAGGGGGTGGCGGCGGCGCGGTCGAGTCGCTCGTTTGACGAGCCGCGCCGCCGTCACGCGCTCCCGGTCCCCGAGCCAGCTCCCGCGACGGGATCGCCGCGCCCGCTATACTCGTCCCGTGCACTGGAGCGACCTACTGCTGATCCGCCTGCCCCTCGCGATCTGGGTCGGCGCGACCGTTCTCGCGGCGGCCGCCGCCCCGCGGATCTTCGCGCTCGTGCCCTCGCGCGACG
>DATFVB010000222.1 GCA_035260525.1 Thermoanaerobaculia bacterium | reverse complement strand
CGAACACCGCGATCTTCTCGATCGTCAACGCGGTACTCATCGCACCGCTGCCTTTCCCGAACGCCGAGCGGCTCGTCATGGTTCGCGGAGTCGATCACGGGCGCGAGCTCCTGGGCCCGTCTCCGATCGACGCCCTCGACTATGGACGGCTGACCCACTCGTTCGAAATGCTCGTGCCATACGACTACTGGCGCAAGAACGTGAGCGGGATCGGAGGCGGCAACGAGGCGCAGGAGATGCTCGTCGGCCTCGTTCCGGCGGAATACTTCGAGGCTCTTCGCATCCGGCCCGTCCTCGGGCGTCTTTTCCGAAAAGAGGAGAATGTCTACGGGAAACACTACGTCGCGGTCGTCAACACGACGTTCTGGCGCGAGCACTACGGCGGCCGGCGCGACGTGCTCGGCAGGACGCTTCGGGTCAACGGCGAGCCGTACACGATCGTCGGAGTCGTCCCCGACGCGATCCCGCGCTGGATGGACGCGCAGTTGCAGCTGAACGCCCAGATCTGGACGCCGGACGCGCCTTACGCCGATTTCTTCTCCGAGGCCAACCGCGGCGATCGCGACGTCTTCGTGCTCGCGCGCATGAAGCCGGGCGTGACGCTCGCGCAGGCGCAGGCGGATCTCGACGTCGTCGCGGCGCAGCTCGCGGCGCGCTATCCGGTGGACCGGGGCATCGGTGTGAAGCTCGAGCCGCTCGGCAAGGTCCGTGTCGGGCCGCTCCAGCCGATCCTGCTCATCCTTTCCGGCGCCGTCGGGTTGATTCTTCTCATCGCCTGTTCGAACGTGGCGAACCTGCTGCTCGTTCGGCACTCGGGCCGGCGGCGCGAGCTCGCGGTCCGCGCGGCGCTCGGCGGAAGACGCGGCGCCATCGTCCGGCAGCTGACGGCCGAGAGCCTCGTGCTCGGTCTTTTGGGGGGCGGCGCCGGAGTGCTCCTGGCGGCCGCCGGGACACGCATCCTCCTCGCCCTTCGGCCTCCGCAGCTCCGCCAGCTCGGCGAAGTCCATCTCGACCTGCGCGTGCTGATCTTCTCGGCGGCGCTCTCGATCCTGACGATCCTCGTCTCGGGTCTCGCGCCCGCGTTCACCGCGTCGAAGGTGAATCTCGGCGAAGCGCTGAAGGAAGCCGCGCGGGGAGCGACTTCCGGCGGCGGAAGCCAGCGGATGCGGCGCTGGCTCGTCGTCGCCGAGACCGGGCTGGCGCTGATGCTCATGGTCGGCGCGGGCCTGCTGCTTCGGACGATCGGGCGGCTGCAGAGCCAGGAGCTCGGCTATTCGCCGGACCACCTGATGTTCGCCCAGTTCTTCGTTCCGGAAGCGCGCTATCCGGATTCCCCGGCGATCACCCGGTTCGCCGCCCGGTTCCGGGAAAGGGTGGCGGCGATTCCGGGAGTCCGCGAAGCGACGATCACGAACACGGTTCCCGGCACGTACAACCGCTGGAAGCAGTACATCACGGTCCCCGGACGGGTAGTCCGGTCCGACGACCTTCCGAGGATCGGCTTCACCCCTACCGACGAACATTTCCTGTCGACCTGCGGAATCCCGCTGCTGCGCGGCCGGGATTTCGCGGCGAGCGACAGGGAAGGCGGTCCGCCGGTGGCGCTGATCACCCAGGCCGCCGTGAAGCGCTTCTTTCCGGGTGAAGACCCGATCGGGAGGACGGTGCACCTCGGCGAGCCCGGCGACGTCCCGCCGCAGGGCTCGGCCCGCCTTTCCGCCGACGTGACGATCGTCGGCGTCGTGGGCGACATGCGCAACGAAGGGCTGAAGGAACCGCCCTCGCCGCAGCTTCTCGCCCTCTACCGCCAGCTTCCGACGGTCAACGTCGGGTTCAAGGACCTGATCGTGCGAACCGCGCGGAAGGAGACGTCGGTCGCGCCGGCGATCGCCGACCGCCTCCGGGGCCTCGACCCGGACATCCCGCTTTCGGAGGTTGCCGCCGTGCGGGAGATCGTCCTGCGGCAGACCTCGAACACGCGCTTCACGACGACGCTCCTCGCCCTCTTCGCGGCGCTCGGGACGATCCTCGCGCTGGTCGGCGTGTACGGCGTGATCTCGTACGCCGTCGCCCAGCGCACGCACGAGATCGGCGTGCGTGTCGCTCTCGGAGCACGAGGCGGCGAAATCGTCTGGCTGATGCTGCGGCCCGGGATCGTGCTGGGGCTCGCCGGCGCGGTTCTCGGGATTCTCGGAGCCGCGGCGGCGCGCCGCGTGCTCAGCTCGCTCCTCTTCGGAATCTCGCCGCTCGATCCGCCGACGTTCGCGGCGGCGGCCGGGTTGCTCATGGTCGCGGTCGCCGCGGCCTGCGCGATTCCGGCGTTTCGCGCGAGCCGCGTCGATCCGGCCGTCGCGTTGCGCTACGAGTAGGGGTATCGGTCCGGGAGCGGATTCGGGTCTTCCGGAGCCGAGCCGGCCCAATCCAGGAACACTTACGGCGTCGAACTCCTACGCAGAGACGATCCGGTTGGCCCCGAGCGGCAAGGGAAGATAGCTCCGCCAGTCGGGTTCCCGGTGCTCGCACAGCACGGTGACCGCGTCGAAATACGTGCACGTCGCGAGGATCGCCATCAGATGCCGCCCGACGATCGGGATCGGGTCGGCGCCAAACCGTGTGAAGGCGGTCCGGGCGCAGGCGGCCCGCATGAAAGCGCTCGCCGCCGCCCATCGGCGGCCGATCCGCCGGAGGACCGCTGGATACGAGGCGATCGCCAGGAGCACGATCACTCCGCCCAGCACAGGACGCCCGTCCCGAGCGCACAGAGGGTTCGCGTGTCGAGGAAGAACGCCGTTCGACTCATTCCGGTCTCGAGTGCCCCGCATTCTGGCGGAAGGGGAAGGAGTGATCAACGATCCATCCGCATCGCGCCCCGTCAGTCCGGTGACGACGGCAAGGTTTCGGTGGTTTCCGCCGCCGGAGGATCTTATTCTTCCTTCGAAGGGGTCGTTCGCGAGCACGTCGTGTATCGAGAGAACCCCTTGCGAGGCGAAGATGCACAGACGAAGCTGGATCAAGGGTGTCGCGTTGGGTGCGCTTCAGCTGGCGCTCCCGAAGCATTCGTGGGGATCGCGCGCCGGCGGCGTTGCGCGGCGCCGCGTCCAGCCCGGAGAGCCGGGATGGCCGTCGCGGGCGAGCTGGGACGAGCTGAAAAAGGCGGTTGGCGGAAATCTCGTGGAAATCCAGGCGCCGTTCTCCTCCTGCGCGAAGGAACCGCAGGGCGCCGCGTGCGCCGAGGCGATGAGGAACATCCAGAACCCCTTCTTCATCGGCGACCAGCCGGGAGGCACACAGGTTTCCGGCTGGCTCGACGCGTGGAAGCCCGCTCCTTCCGCCTATGCCGTCGCGGCGCGAGACGCGCACGACGTCGCCGCCGCCGTCGACTTCGCGCGCGAGCACGACCTGCGGCTCGTCGTCAAGGGCGGCGGCCACAGCTATCTCGGCACGTCGAACGCGCCGGACTCGCTCCTCGTCTGGACGCGGCACATGAACACGGTCACGCTGCACGACGCGTTCGTTCCGGAGAACGGCGCGGGAAAGGTTCCGCCCGTTCCCGCGGTTTCCGCCGGCTCCGGCGCGATGTGGATCGACCTCTACGACGCCGTGACGACGAAGGCCGGCCGCTACGTCCAGGGCGGCGGGTGCACCACGGTCGGCGTCGCCGGTCTCGTCCAGAGCGGCGGTTTCGGCTCCTGCTCGAAGGGGTTCGGCTCGGCGGCCTCGTGGCTCCTCGAGGCCGAGGTCGTCACTGCCGACGGGAAGGTTCGCATCGCGAACGCCTGCACGAACCCGGATCTCTTCTGGGCGATCAAAGGCGGGGGCGGCGGGAGCTGGGGCGTCGTCACGCGCGTCACGCTCCGCACGCACGATCTCCCCGAGTTCTTCGGGTACGCGGGCGGCACGATCAAGGCGAAGTCCGTGGCCGCGTTCCGGGCGCTGATCGCCCGGTTCGTCGCGTTCTACGCGGCGAACCTCTTCAACCCGCACTGGGGCGAGCAGGCGAAGGTCCGGACAGACGACGCCCTGGAGATCTCGATGGTCAGCCAGGGGCTCGACGCCGCGCAGGTCGAAAAGCTCTGGCAGCCCTTCTTCGACTGGGCGAGGAGCTCCGACGACTACACGGTCTCGGACGTCGTCACCGGTGTCCGACCCGCACGGCACTGGTGGGACGTCGTCTATCGAAAGAGCCGGGGGAGCACGTCGATGATCGCCGACGCTCGCGCCGGCGCGCCGGAGGGCCATGCGTTCTGGCGCGGCGACCAGGAGCAGGTCGGGGCGTTCATCCACGGTTACGAATCGCTGTGGATTCCCCAGGGACTGCTCGCGCCCGCGAGGCAGGCGGAGCTTGCGAACGCGCTCTTCGCGGCGAGCCGGCACAAGACCGTCGAGCTGCACTTCAACAAGGGGCTCGCCGGCGCACCCGCGGAGCCGGTTGCCGCCGCGAAGGAGACGGCGACGAACCCGGCGGTGCTCGACGCGTTCGTGCTGGTCATCATTGCCGACGGCGAGGGGCCGGCCTACCCGGGGCTCGCGCGACCCGCGATGGACGTGGACGCCGCCCGCAAGGATGCGCGCGCGATCGATCGGGCGACGGCAGAGCTCGCGAAGGTCGTCCCGAACGGCGGTTCGTACGTGTCCGAGAGCAACTTCTTCAATCGCTCCTGGCAGCAGGCCTACTGGGGAACCCACTACCCGAAGCTCCAGGCCGTCAAGAAGAAGTACGACCCGGACGGACTGTTTTTCGTGCACCATGGCGTCGGGAGCGAGGAGTGGAGCCCGGACGGTTTCGAGCGGATTCGGAAGGGCTGAGCCGGGCATCTCGGTTGCGTCATTGCGAGGGCGCAGGCCCTCTCGTCATTGCGAGGGCGAAGCCCGCAATCCCCATGGTGCCGGGGAACGGGGCCGTGAGGGACCGAGAGCTTTGGGGATGCTCGCACCTTCGACGCTCGGATTCTTCGAATGCGCCTCGCTGGCGCTCACCATGACGAGGGAGCGCGGGCTTGCGCCTGTCGAATACCGTCGTCCGCCCCCGCCCGTCCGTGCGAGCGGGGGCGGCGAAGTCACTCGCCTTCTTTGACCGGGGTGATCTCGTCGGCGACGAGCCCGTGGGCCTCCTTGTGCACGGCGGCCGCCGCTTCCGCGTTCGGCGCGTGCACGAGGCAGAACACCTTGCCGGCGTTCTCGTCGAACCAGTACTTGAGGTACTTCACCCCGTGCTTGCCCTGGACCTCGAGGTCCCGTTTGTGGGCCCCGGCGACGGCCTCGGCGGTCAGTCCCTCGATGTGGTTGTGGGTGTCCATGTAGAGCGGCATGACGTCTTCTCCTTTTCTCGTCGATGATGGGAGCAATCCGGTCGATTCTGTCGCGGACGAAGATTTTCCGTCCCCGCAAGCGACTTGGACGCTTCCGGGGACGGACGAGACGGCTCTGGACCGTTACGCTGCGGGCTTCGCCATTGGTTTCTTCCCCATCGGCTTCTTTCCCTGCATCCCGCTCGGATCGTCCGCGGGGTTGACGTAAATGAGCTTGAACGGGGCGGGGCCGCTGACCTGAACGACCGTCTCGCCTTTCGCGAAGGCATAGTGGTGCATGTGGGGCGGGATCGAGATGAAGCTTCCCGGCGGGAAATCCTTCGCGCCGGCCTCGTCCATCTTGTCGCCCATTCCCGCGTGGAAGTCGCCCGAGATCACCGTCACGCGCTCGGTCGCCGGGTGCCAGTGCGGCATGACCTTGTAGCCGTCCGGCATCTTGAGCGCGACCGTGTAGTAGCCGCTCCCGAACGGATTCCCTTCGAGGACCGCGAGCTTGGCGCCCGGCGAGAACACCGGGGGAACGTCGCCCCACTTCATGTCGTCGGGCACCGCCATGGCCATCTTTGCGCCTGAAGCCGCCATCTTGTGAGCCATCGGCTTCATCGGCTTCATCGGTTTCATTGGTGTTTCCTCGGCCGCCTGAAGCGCCGAGCCCGCCGCGAACGCGATCGCGGCCCCGAAAAGAACGAGCCTATTCATGCTGATCCCCTCCTTACGGCGAATTCTATGACGCCGAGCTCGAACTGCGCGAGGGGGGCGCTCTCGGGCCGCGATCTTGCACGCTGACGGTTCGGAATGGCCCAATTTCCGGTCCTGATCGCTCGAAGAGCGGATACGAGGAAGCTGCGCCGCTACTTCGAGGAGCGCGGCCTCGGCGGCCGTTCGAATCCGCGTCCGAGCCCCGCTCCGTGACCTGGAGTCTTCTCCGAACGTCTCTCTCGACGGGGTGTATTCTTTCCGCGCCTTCCGAAAGGCGGTCTTGGACGCGCACGACCGGCTCCCCCTGACGGCAAAGCTTCCCGCGGAGCGCTTCGAGCAGATGTTCCCCGCGCTCGAGCCGCGGCAAATCGAGCGGTTCGCCGCGCGCGGACGGCGGCGCCGCGTCGAGGCCGGCGAAGTGCTCATCGAGCCGGGCGAACGGTCTCCCCGCTTCTTCGTCGTCACGGAAGGCGAGATCGAGATCGTGCCTGCGAGCGGCGCCGATTCCCCGATCGCGATCCTTCGGCGCGGGATGTTCACGGGAGAAATGATCAAACGGGTTGCTTCGGCCGTCGGGGAAGGATCGATCGCGATCTCCTTCGTCCAACGGGTGCTCGCGGAGTAGGAGAACAAATCCACGCGGTTTTGCGTACCGTGTTCCAGGAGGTGCTTCCATGCGCCGAGCCGTGTTTTTCCTTGGCGCCGTCCTGCTCGCCGCGGCCGGGTTCGCCGATCCGGCGATCGAGGCCGCGAACATCGTGGACCACCCGTTCTCCGCCGGTTTCGCCTCCGGCGGCCGCCTGCGCCTGCGGGTGCGTTCGGGAGACGTTCGCATCGTCGGCACCAACGAAGATCGGATATCGGTCGAGCTCTCCGGCCGGAACGCGGAGCGCGCGCGGGAGGTCCGGGTCCGCCTGACCGAAAAGCACGGGGACGCGGTACTGCGCATTTCCGGCGGGCCCCACAACGAAGTGGTCACGACGATCCGGATTCCCCGTCGAACGAATCTCTTCGCCCGGATTCCGTTCGGCGACGTCTCGGTGGAGAACGTCGAAGGAGACAAGGACGTCGCGGTGCACGCCGGCGATCTCACGATCGACGTGGGAAATCCGGCCGATTACGGCCACGTCGATGCCTCCGTCAATACCGGAGACCTCAACGGCCAGCCCTTCGGCGAATCGAAAGACGGTCTGTTCCGCTCGTTCCACAAGGAAGGGAGCGGGAAGTATCGGCTGCGGGCGCATGTCGGAGCGGGCGACCTGACTCTCAGGTAGAAGCAGGCGCGGCGAATGCATCGAGCCGGGCGGGCGCGTCTTCCCGGCCGGCGGCTCGACGTAGGTTCACCACTACGCCTTCACCGCCGCCCGGGAACCCGCATCCCGCCGGGCTCCGCCTCGCCGCGCTTTTGGGTTGTCGGGAAACGAGAGGGCTTCTCGTCTCAATTCCATTGGAAGAGCAAGCACGCCGATACGGGTCGTCATACGCGTCCGTGCCGCCCGCCGCCGGCACACGACCGGCGGCCCTCGTTTGAATCAGGTGCCGCTCCGGCGGGTCGGCTACGATGCCGATATCGGGAGCGACGTCAGCGCATGAGCAGCCGGGAGCACTGGGACAAGGTTTACACGACCAGGAAAACGGACGACGTGAGCTGGTACCGGCCGCACCTCGATCGTTCGCTGGGATTCCTGGACGCGGCGCGAATCGGTCCGAAAGACACCGTGATCGACATCGGCGGAGGAGCGTCGACGTTCGTGGACGATCTCCTCGATCGCGGATACGAGAACGTGACCGTGCTCGACATTTCGTCCGCAGCGCTCGACGCCGCGCGAGCACGGCTCGGGGATCGCGCCTCCGCCGTCGAGTGGATCGGCGCGGACGTCACGACCGCGCGGCTCCCGCACGGCAAATACGCCTTCTGGCACGACCGCGCGGTGTTCCATTTCCTCCGTGATCCCGGGGCGCGCGCCCGATACGTCGCGGCCGCCCGCCGGGCGCTCGAGCCCGGCGGCCACATCGTCGTCGCGACCTTCGGGCCGGGAGGCCCGCAGAAGTGCAGCGGCCTCGAGGTCATGCGGTACTCGCCCGATGCGCTGCACGACGAGTTCGGATCCGACTTCGCGAAGCTCGCCAGCGCCACGGAGACTCACGTCACGCCGTGGGGAACGGAGCAGGAGTTCATCTACTGCTATTGCCGGATGCTCGCCTGACGCACGCAACCTCCCGCGACGGGCTTTTCTTTTCCGGCAATGGGTCCCCTGGGAGCGAAGGGTCTCGGCGTCACGCGCCCCCGTTCCCCGAGCCCGCTCCCGCGACGGTCAGGTTCATCTTCGCGAGCAGCGCCTGGAACCGGGGATGGCCGTGAAGGCTCTGGAAAAGGAACGAGCCTTTGATTCCGTAGATCGCTCCCGAGCGCTCTTCGTAGGCCTGCTCGAGCCAGTCCATCGCTGCGTCCTGTTCGCCGAGGCCCGTGTGCACGTAGGCGAAGTGATAGGGGGAGACGTAGCGCTCCTTCGCGAGAGCATGCAGCTTCGAGAGGACGGCCCGAGCCTCCTGCTCCTTGCCGGCGATACCGTAAGCCTCGCCGAGCTGCGCGGAGAACATCGTCCCTTCGGGGGAGAGTGAGGTTGCTTTTTCGAGCTCCGCGAGCCCCTTTTCGTGTTCGCCCATCAGAATTTGCGTCCATCCCAGGAGCGAATGTCCGCGACTGAGCTGAGGCTCGATCTCGACGATGCGGCGCGCCACGGCCAGCGCTTCCGGGTAGCGGCCGGCGCGGAGCAGCTCGGTCGCGAGATCGGACCGGTGGGCGAGAGGATCGAGCTCCTGTGCGCGCTGCACGAGACGAATGGCGTCGTCGTAGCGGCCGAGGGCCGAGCACATCCAGCCGTACCGATCGTAGATGTCGGCGCTTCCGGGAGAGAGCGCGAGCGCCCGCTGGAAATCCTGCTCCGCGCCCGCCCAGTCGTAATCGCAGATGAACTTGAGCGAAGCGGCGACGCTGTGCGCGTCCCCGAGGGCGGGATCGAGCGCGAGCGCCCTCTCGACGGCGACTTTCGCTTTCGCGAAAGCCTCCGACGACGACATCTCGCCCGATCCCTGCCCGGTTCCGAGCTCGGCGTAGAGCAACGCCAACGCCGCGTGGGCCGGCGCGAACCCGGGATCCTCGACGATCGCCTGTTCGAACGACGCGATCGCGTGGCGATATCCCTCTCCCGTCCCGCGATAGAAGGAATGTTTCCCCTGGAGGTAGAGCTGGTAGGAACGCGCGTTGTCCGTCGGCTTCCTCTGGATCCGCGAGCGCTCGTCGGCGGAGAGCTCGGCCCGGAGCGCCGCGGCGATCTGTGTCGCGACGTCCGTCTGGATCGCGAAGATGTCGGTCAGATCGCGGTCGTAGGTGTCGGCCCAGAGGTGTTCGTCCGTGTGGGCGTCGACGAGCTGGGCGACGATCCGCACGCGGTTCCCGGCGCGCCGGATGCTTCCGTCGAGGATCGATGCGGCTCCGAGAGTCGAGCCGATCTCGCGCAGGCTCTTCTCCCGCTTCTTGAAGGGCATCACCGACGCGCGGGAGATCACCTTCAGCGATCGGATCTTGGCGAGATTCGCGATCACATCTTCCGTCATGCCGTCGGCGAAGAACTCGCTTTCGGCGTCGGCACTGAAGTTCAGGAACGGCAGGACCGCGACGGAGGGAGTGCCCCCGCCGGCGGGCGCCGGTGCACTCTCGGCGGACCCGCTTCCGAACTGCTGGAGGTTGAAGAGGAGGTCCCGCGCCGTCTGGTAGCGCCGAACGACGCTTTTCTCGAGGCAGTGGCGGAGGATTCCCGCCATCGCCAGAGACACCACCACGCCCGATTCCGACAACTCCGGCGGCTCGTTCATCAGGATCGCCGCCATCGTCTCCGCGGCCGACTCCCTCGCGAAGGCCTTGCGGCCGGTCAGCATCTCGTAGAGCACCGTTCCGAACGAGAAGATGTCGGAGCGCGGATCGAGCGGCTCGCCGCGCACCTGCTCCGGCGACATGTACGCGACCGTTCCCATCACCGTGCCGGGGGACGTGCGCGTTTCGGTCGGCGCGTTCGTCTCGTCCTCCCGGGAGGCGAGCTCGGTGCGCTTGGCGAGGCCGAAATCGAGGACCTTCACGTCTCCATCCCGGGTGACGAAAACGTTCTCCGGCTTCAAGTCCCGGTGGACGATTCCCTTCTCGTGCGCGGCGCAAAGCCCCTTCGCGATCTGGAGCGCGAATTCGATCGCCCGCGTCTGCGGCAGAGGCCCCGAGTCGAGCGCGTCGCGGAGCGTCGAGCCGCGGAGCAGTTCCATGACGGCGTAATGCGTCCCGTCGTGGCTGCCGAAGTCGAAGAGCGCGAGAATGTTCGGGTGCGACAGGGCGGCCACCGCCCTCGCCTCCTTCTGGAAGCGGGCGAGCGCATCGGCATTGCCGGCGAGCGATTCGGGAAGGACCTTGACGGCCACCTCGCGGCCGAGACGGACGTCCCGGGCGCGGTAGACCTCTCCCATGCCCCCGGCGCCGATGGGCGACAGGATCTCGTAGGGTCCGAGGAGCGTGCCGGCAGCGAGAGTCATCGGAGTGAGCCCGCGATCATATCGCGCCGGTGGGGGGGAGACCGGGCGGCTCGAAACTTCAGGCCTCGCAGAACCGACGGACGATTCCGAGCACCTTGTCGGGGTCGAACGGCTTGTGGATGAAGCCCGCGATTCCGGCCGTCGAAGCGGAACCGTCGAAGTCTCCGCTCGCCGAGATGACGTAGACGGGGATCGACGCAAACTTCGGATGCTCCCGCATGGCGGCGAGGAACTGGGCGCCGTTCATCTTCGGCATCGCGTTGTCGAGGAGGATGACGGAGGGAATCTTTCCCAGATCCATCAACCGGAAGGCTTCGAGCCCGTCGGTCGCCACGATCGGCTCGATCCCCTCGGTGATCAGGAGGGCCTCCATCGCGGACAGGATGTCCGGATTGTCGTCTATGATCATGACCGGCTTCACCGCAGGTGCTGGAAGCAGCAATCGTACCAAGCCCCGGCCGATCGCCTGCCCGGCTTCGCCGCGGCCGCTGCGGCACGAGATTTGCTGCGAACCGGGACAACCGTAAGTCGTTTCGATGGCGCATACTGGACCGGTGAGGTTCTTCGCATTCTGTTTTTTCGGGGCCTGCGTGATCGGCTGCGCGGGTCACAGCGGCGCGGCGGCGCGCGGGAGATCGGAAAACGCCTCCGCCGTCATCGCGAACGGGACGTGGGGAGGGGAGCATGTCGTCTTCCAGGCGTCCGGTTCCGGCGCGACGGTCCAGTTCGACTGCGCGCACGGGGCGATCTCGGCGCCGCTCGCGCTCGACGCGGAGGGAAGATTCAGCCTGGCCGGCGACTTCGTCAAGGAGCACGGCGGGCCGATCCGGGTCGGAGAGGTCGAAAACCATGAGTCGGCCCGCTACTCGGGGCGGGTGGACGGCCGGAGGATGACGCTCTCGGTCGCGCTCGGGCGCGACGAGACCCTCGGACCGTTCACGCTCGCGCTCGGGAGCGCGGGCCGCGTCGTGCGCTGCCGCTAGCAGTACGCAGCCTGCCGGGTCGGGGCGGGTTATCATCGCCGCACCGGGGACCTCTCGAACAGGAGATCGAATCTTGACGCAGACGCGCCGCGAGTTCGTGAAGACCGCTTCGGGGGGAGCCGTCGGCGCGCTGATCGGGACCGCCGCGGGGGCCGCCCCCGCCGTGCAGGGGGAGAAGCCCTACGACGTCGCCGTCGTCGGCGCGGGCGTCTTCGGCGCGTGGACCGCCTGGTCGCTCCGGAAAAAGGGGCGACGGGTCGCGCTGATCGACGCGTACGGGCCGGGAAACGCGCGCGCGAGCTCGGGAGGATTCACCCGCGTCATCCGGGCGGGATACGGCGACCAGGAAATCTACACACGCTGGTCGATGCGCTCGCTCGAGCTCTGGAAGTCTCTCTTCGGAGCGTTCGGGCGGCCATCGCTCTTCCAGCAGGCGGGCGTGCTCTGGATGGCGCGCGGCGAGGACCCGCTGACGACGAAGACGCTCGCGACCCTGCAGCGGTTGAACGTCCCGCACGAGCGGGTCGAGCGCGCGGAGCTCGTGCGGCGCTGGCCGCAGATCGACTTCGGACCGAACGACTGGGCGATCTTCGAGCCCGAGAGCGGCTTCCTCGTCGCATTCCGCGGCGTGCAGGCAGTCGTCCAGATGGCGGAGGCCGACGGCGTCGAATACCTGCAGGAAGCGGTCCTTCCGCCGGAAGGAAAAGGGCGGATGGCCTCGGTCAAGACCCGATCCGGAAACGCCATCGCCGCGGACATCTTCGTGTTCGCCTGCGGCCCGTGGCTCCCGAAGCTGTTCCCCGCTCTGCTGGGCGACCGCATCTTCCCGACGCGGCAGGAGGTCTTCTTCTTCGGCCCGCCTCCGGGCGACACCCGTTTCCAGCAGCCGGCGATGCCGGTCTGGGTCGATTTCGCCGAAGAGATCTACGGGATGCCGGACTTCAACGGACGCGGCTTCAAGGTCGCGCCCGACCGCCATGGCCCCGCGTTCGATCCGGACACCGGCAAGCGCGTCATCACGGCCGAAACCCTGGCGCGAGTCCGCGAATTCGTCGGCCGGCGGTTCCCCGGGCTGAGGGACGCGCCCGTCGTCCTCTCCGAGGTCTGCCAGTACGAGAACACCTCGAACGGCGATTTCCTCATCGACCGCCATCCCGAGCGCGAGAACGTCTGGCTGGTCGGGGGCGGATCGGGCCACGGCTTCAAGCACGGCCCGGCGCTCGGCGAGTACGTCACGGCGCGCGTCGTCGAGGGAGGCGCCGTCGAGAAGCGGTTCAGCCTGGCCACGAAGGAGAAGGTACAGGCTCGGAAGGTCTATTGAGACCGGTCCGAGATCACGAGAGATCCGGCGTGCACGCCGGCGCGGAGGTATGAGGAGATGAAATTGGGAAGAGTCCTGCTCGTGGTTGTCGCGGTGTTGTCCGCCGGAGGCGCGGCGCGGGCCGAGCTCTCCCTCACTTCGGGGACGGACTATCCGCAGGTCCGGGTCGGAGGGATGTTGTTCGCCGATTACACGTATCAGGCCGAGCCGTCGGGAACGGACGCGGACGGCCACTCGATCCACCCGAACAGCTTCAACGTCACCCGGGCCTACATCAACGTGACGGCGGATCTGTCGCGAATCATCTCCGCGCGGATCACGCCGGACCTCGTGCGCGACACCGACCAGAGCTCGTCGCTCTCCGGCAGCTCCGTTTACCGGCTCAAGCTCGCGTTCTTGCAGCTCGCTCTCGACGACGTTCTCGGCAAGGGGAGCTGGTTGAAACTCGGCATTCAAGGGACCCCGTACATGGATCTCACGGACCCGGTCTACCGCTACCGGTTCCAGGGGAACCTCTTTCTCGACCGGGAAGGCTATCTCCAGGTCGCCGACGCCGGGATCTCCGCCCGCTACGCGTTTCCTTCGGATTACGGCGACGTGGTCGCCGGGGTCTTCAACGGCGAGGGCTTCAACCACTCGGAGACGAACGATCAAAAGGCATTTCAGGTTCGGGCGACGCTGCGCCCCGCTCCCCATGCGCCGGTCGTCCGCGGGCTGCGTTTGACGGCGTTCTGGGATTCGGACCACTACCAACGCGACGCTCCCCGGGAGCGCCTCGTCGGCGGCGTGACGTTCGAGCACCCGTTCGTCAACGCGGGCTTCGAATATCTCGCCGCGAAGGACCGTCCGACCCCGGCGGTTCCCGAGAAGGACGCGCGCGGCTGGTCGGTGTGGGCGACGCCGCGCACCGCGATCGGGGTCGAGGCCCTTTGCCGCTACGACTGGCTCGAGCCCGACAAGAACGATCGCGGCCGGAAAACCCGGGCGATCTTCGGCGTCGCGTACTGGTTCCCGCTCCAGAAAGGGATTGCGACCGCGGTTCTCCTCGACTTCGAGAAGGTTCGCTACCGGGACTTCACTCCGGCCCAGCCGACGGAGAAGCGTTACGCGGTCCACACCCTCGTGAGCTTCTGACCCGCTACGTTCGGCGCCTGAGGAGGCTCAGCAGGAACAGGCCGCCGGCTGCGCAAATGATGACCGGCCCGGGCGGGCGACGAAGAAGGAAAGCGAGGCCCGTTCCCGCGACGGTCGACAGGACGGCGACGGCGACCGCCGTCACGAGCATGCCGGAGAGGCTGTTCGACACCCTCCGTGCCGTCGCGGCCGGGACGATGATCAGCGAGCCCATCAGGAGCACCCCGAGGTACCGCAGGCCGAGGGCGATCGTCAGCGCGAACGTCTCGAGGAACAGGAGCTCCAGCCGGGCCGTGTCGATCCCCGTCGTTCGGGCGATCTCCGGCGAGACGAGCGCCAGAACGAGCCGGTCCTTCTGAACCAGGATGAACAGGACGACGGCCACCGACGCCGCGGCGCCGAACGCGAGCTCACCGGCGCCGAGCTTGCCGGGCCCGCCGAAGAGCGCGTCGATCAAGTCCTCCCCGGAGCTCATCAGGCTCCCGACCGCGAGCGCCGTCGAGAAGACGACGCCGATCACGGTCTCCGCCGCCATCCTCGTCCGGCGTTCGACCGCCCAGATCAGGAGCGCGCCGAAGAAGAGCATCGCGGCGGCGCCGATGAGGGGGTTGATTCGGAGCGCCAGGGCGATCCCGATCCCCGGGAGGGCGACGTGCGAGATCGCATCCGCGGCGAGCGTCATCCGGCGCATGACCGCGAAGGATCCGACCACGCCCGCCGCGGCCGCCATCGCGACGGAGGCGGCGAGCGTCCCCGTCTCAAGCGTCATGGACGTGGTATTCGACCGGTTCGCCGTAGAGCTCGCGCAACCGCTCGGGGGTCAGGATCGTTCTGGGCGGGCCGAACCACGATTGTTCGCGGCTCAGGCAAAGCACGTTGGTCGCGTATCGATAGACGACGCTGAGCTCGTGGGAGATCAGGAGGACCGTCAGATCCCGCTCCTCCTGGACGTGCCGGACGAGCTCGTTCAGTTTTTCCTGCCCGGGACCGTCGACGCCGGCGGTGGGTTCGTCGAGCAGCAGGACGTTCGGCCGGCCGAGGAGGGCCATGGCCACGAGGAGGCGCTGGAACTGTCCGCCCGAGAGCGTTCCGATGAGCTTGCCCTCGATGCCCTCCAGACCGACGCGTCGAAGGGTCTCCGACGTGTCATCCGCGGCCTTCGCGACGCGCGCCTTCGCCCGCAGCAGGTCCCTTCCGGTCAGGGGCAGATCGCGCGCGACGTCGAGCTTCTGGGGCACGTATCCGATCCGGACGCCGGGCTGCCATCGGACCTGGCCCCGATACGGGATCGCTCCGACCAGGGCTTTGAAGAGGACGGTCTTTCCGCAGCCGTTGGGTCCGATGATGGCGAGCGAGCTGCCCTCGGGGACCCGAAACGTCAGCCCCCGGAAGACCTCCGCGTCGCCGAATCGGATCGACAGGTCTTTGACTTCGAGGGCGTCGACCACTCGGCGAAAGATAGCACCCGCTGTGGTGTCGCCTGCGGCGACGTCTCCATCGATCCGTCTGGCGTGAGCGTCTCGACGAAGTTCACCATCGAGCCCGGGGTGCCCGTGGGCGCGGTCGAGTCGCTGGTTCGGCGAGCCGCGCCGTCGGCACGCGCTCCGGGTCCCCGAGCCAGCTTCCGCGACGGGGCCGGCGCGCTTCGGGAAAATCTTCGTCGTCCGCGGGGCCCTTCGCATCGCCTGATTTTTCGCCGAAGTAACCGAGGTGAAAAATCTGCGATGCGGGAGCGGAAGCGCAAGCGAGGGGGTGGCGACGGCGCGGTCGAGTCGCTGGTTCGGCGAGCCGCGCCGTCGGCACGCGCTCCGGGTCCCCGAGCCAGCTTCCGCGACGGGGCTCAGGCCGGCACGGTCGTCGTGACGAGCCGGACGACGGTGGCCTGCGGCCCCTCGGCGCCCTCCTCTTCGGAATAGGCCACGGCGGTCCCCGGCCGCAGCTCGTCGAACGAGCCCTCCTTCACGCTGTTGCGGTGGAAATAGATCTCCCGCCCTTCGGGCGTCTTCAGGAAACCGTACCCCTCGACCGGGAAGAGCCGCTCGACGCGCGCCTGCGGCGGGGCCTCGTGCCGCTTGGTCTTCCCGCGCCATCGCCGCAGATGGTCTTCCAGCCGCCGGCGCAGCGCGTCGAAGGCGTCGCGCACCGCGACGTAGACGTCTTCCTCGTCGGGTTGACGGTCGATGTCGAGCTCTTCCCCGGAGACCGTTGCACGGATCCGGACGTTGTAGAGGTAGCCCTTCCGGTGATGGCCGTGAGGCGCGTCCACCCAGACCTCGCAGCGCTGCAGGAGGGGCGAGAACTGGTCGAGCTCGGCGGCACGCTGCCGAATCTTCCCCTCGACGGCTTCCGACGGCTCGATGCCGAGAAACGTGACCTTCAGCGGGATGTTCATCATGGTTCTCCTTTGCGAGGCTTCCCGTTCGCGCGAGGCGAGCGACGGAAGCGGAACCGTGCGGTCAGACGTGATGGAGCGATCGCTCCGCTTTCTCCTCGACCGAGGCGACGTTGCGGGTCAGCTTGTCGTGCTGGCCCTCCTCGTCTTCGATGCGGATCGTCGTCGACGATCTTCAGGGCTTCGGCGATTCGCGAGCTCAGGTGCGTGTCCCCGCCGAGGGGAGTGATGCTGAACTCGAAGAGCATGGCGTCCTCCACCTTCTCCGGCGCCGGCTCGCGCCCGATTGCCCGGGCGCGGGAAACTTCGCCGGAACGCAGTATCCCCGGTACGAATTCGTCGCGAAAGCTCCAATTGAATCAGTCGCGGGTAACAGCGACGAGATGGCAACGCGTGCCTGTCGCTCGGCTGATGTTTCGCCGGGACCTCCCGCGTGGGAAGAGGCGTTCGGCCTTTTTGCGCCAGCTGCGCGATCCGGCGCGTATCGGTCGCACCGGCGCCGGGCGATGCGTCTGGATCAGGAAATTTCCGCGCCATTCCGGCAGGATGGAACGGTGACGGCAAGGAGGCCAATCATGAAAGTCCGAGCAGTGATGAACAAGCCCGTCAAGACCGTGAGCGCCGAGAGCAGTCTCGCCGCAGCCGGCAAGATCATGTCCGAGAACGACTGCGGGGTTCTTCCCGTCGTCGACACGAAGAATCAGGTCATCGGGGTCCTCACGGATCGCGACGTGTGCCTGGCATTGACCTCGAAGAACCGGACGGCATCCGACGTGCCGGTCTCCGAAGCGATGTCGCCGCGCGTCTTCGCGTGCGGTCCCGACGACGAGATCCAGAGCGCGCTCGAGACGATGCAGTATCGTCTCGTGCGGCGGCTCCCCGTCCTCGACGACGCGCGCAAGCTCGTGGGGATCCTGTCCGTCGACGACATCGTGATCCACGCCGGGCCCGCGACGGCGAAGCGGCCCGCGGAGGTGACCTACGGTGAGGCGTTCAGCACGCTGAAGGCGATCTGTGGCACGCGTCTTTCGCACCCGCACCTCATCGTCTCTCCCTGATCGGGAAGCGAGGCGCCCGGGCCGCGACAGCGGCCGGGCGCCCCTCCCGCCGGGAGTTGAAACTCGCGCGTCCGAGGTTCAGACTGAAGGAGGCAAAGGCCCGGCTATGAAGCATCCCACTCCCCGTCCTGCGCAGCTCCCGCGAAAGCGGATGGCGCACGCGCAGCGCCGGCCGCCGTTCCTCGGCACCGCGCCGCCGCCGTCGATCCGGCCCGCGTGCTGGGAGATCCATTGTGAGAAGCGGCGGGGGGCCGAAGAGTTCGCGATCTATCTCGACGGGGAGCGGATCGGCGCCGAGCGGGGAGCCGCGGAGCTGCGCGAGCTCCTCGTGGGCGCCCGCCTCCGGGCCGACGACGCCAACCGCGTGATCGCGTCTCTCGGCGCCTCCCCCGTGGTCTGGGTCGAGATTCGCGCCGTGGAGTCCGCGCCGTACCGGAAGCCCGCTCCCGAATCCCGCTACTGAGCCGCCGCGGCCTCGGGAGCCGGGAGGCGGACGGGAACCCGAATCCCGCCCCATTCGCCGGGGACCGCCTCGATCACGCCGGGCAGCCGCGTCGCGCACGAGAGGCAGCGTCCGTCCTCGTCGAGCGCCCAGTCGGTGACGACGAATCCCCGGCGGCCGATGAGAGTGGCGCCGCAGGCGGCGCAGAACGTCGTCGAACCGGCCTCGTCGAGAACGTTGCCGGTATAGGCGTAGCGGACGCCGTTGCGGCGCGCGATCTCCCGCGCGCGGCGGAGCGTCTCGGGGGGAGTCGGCGGGACGTCGGCCATCTTCCAGTCGGGATGGAAGGCCGTGAAATGAACCGGCACGTCGCCGCCGAGGTGATCCACGATCCAGCGCGTCATCGCGTCGGTCTCGGCCTCCGAGTCGTTGAGTCCCGGGATCATCAGGTTCGTGATCTCGAGCCACACCGAGGTCTCCTTCTTCAGGTACTCGAGCGTCTCGAGAACGGGGGCGAGATGCGACGCGGTGACCGTGTGGTAGAAGTCCTCGGTGAACGCCTTCAGGTCGACGTTGGCCGCGTCGACGTGGCGGTAGAACTCCTTCCGCGGCTCGGCGCACATGTACCCCGCGGTCACCGCGACCGCCTTGATTCCGATCTCCCGGCAGGCGTCGGCGACGTCGCTCGCGTACTCGAAAAAGATCGTCGGATCGTTGTACGTGAAGGCGACGCTCCGGCAGCCGAAGTCCCGGGCGGCGTGCGCGATCGTCTCGGGCGAGGCCTCCTCGGAGAGCTTCGAGATCTCGCGGGACTTGCTGATGTCCCAGTTCTGGCAGAAGCGGCAGGAGAGGTTGCACCCTTCCGTCCCGAACGAGAGCACCGCGGTGCCGGGGAGGAAATGGTTGAGCGGCTTCTTCTCGATCGGGTCCACGCAGAACCCGCTCGAGCGGCCGTACGTCGTCAGGACGATCGCGTCGGCCTGGCGGGCGCGGACGAAGCAGAGCCCCCGCTGACCTTCGTGGAGCGCGCAGAAGCGGGGGCAGACGTCGCACTGGATGCGGCCGTCTTCCAGTCGATGCCAGTGGCTCGTCTCGACGACGGGACCGCGCCGCGCGGTCACGGCCGCACCTCCGCGGGCTCCGCGTCGGGCGCCGACAGAAGATCCTCGACCTCTTCGTCGGTCGTCTGCGAGAAATCGGCGTACCACTCTCCGACCGCCATGAAAGGCTCCGGCGTCGAGACGCAGACGCAGTCGTCCGCCGTCGTCCGGACGTCGTCGCAGGCCTGCGGAGACCCCGTGGGCACCGCGACGACGATCGACTTCGGCCCGAGCTTGCGGACCGCGGAGATCGCCGCGCGCATCGTGGCGCCGGTCGCGAGGCCGTCGTCCACGAGGAGGACCGTCTTTCCCTCGAGCACGAGCGGGGGACGGCCGCGGCGATACAGCCGCTCGCGGCGGGCGAGCTCCTCCCGCTCGCGGACGATGGCCGCGTCGACTTCGGGACGGGAGACCCGAAGACGCGCGATCAGGTCGGACGAGAGGATCGTCACGCCGCCGCTCGCGATCGCGCCCATCGCGAGCTCGGCATGGCCGGGGACGCCGATCTTGCGAACGACGAAGACGTCGAGCGGGGCATCGAGCGCGCGCGCCACTTCCCACGCGACGGGAACGCCGCCGCGGGGAAGCCCGAGGACGACGACGTCGGGTCGATGCGCGTATTCCGAAAGCCGCTGGGCGAGCACGCGCCCGGCGTGGCGGCGGTCGCTGAAGATCATCATGGCTGCTTCTCCTGCGCGGGCGCCGGATGGAGATGGCGGACGAACCAGTCCGACGCGCGCCGCGCGACGTCCGCGAGCGCCCCCGGCTCCTCGAAGAGGTGGGTCGCTCCGGGAATGATTTCCAGACGCTTCTCGCCCCCGAGCCGTTCGAGCGCGGCGCGGTTGAGCTCGAGGACGAGCTCGTCCCGGCCTCCCACGAGCAGGAGAGTCGGCGATTTGACGCGCTCGAGATTGTCGCCGGCGAGGTCGGGGCGGCCGCCGCGCGAGACGACGGCGCGGACCTCGGGGCCGAGATACGCCGCCGCGACGAGCGCGGCCGCGGCCCCGGTGCTCGCGCCGAAGTACCCGAACGGCATGCCGTGCGGGATCTCCTCGACGAGCCAGCCGGAGGCTCGGATCAGGCGCTCGGCGAGGAGGTCGATGTCGAAACGCAGTCGGGCGGTGGGGAAGTCGGCTTCCTCCTCCTCGGGGGTCAGGAGGTCGAAGAGAAGCGTGCCGAGGCCGCGTTCCCGCAGCGTCTCGGCGACGTAGCGGTTGCGCGGACTCAGCCGGCTGCTTCCCGCCCCGTGGGCGAAGACGACGATCCCCTGGGCCCGCTCGGGGATGTGGAGCTCGGCACCGAGCCGGACGTCGCCGGCCGGGATCTTCAGCTCCGCGGCCTCGCGGGATATCGTGTCGGTTTCATTCTTCATTTCGCGCTCCTGTTCGTGATGGTTTTCGGAACGGCGGCGGTTTTCGCCTTCGCCTTCACGGAGCTCATCGGCGTTTCCGCGGCGCAAAGCGCCGCCCGCGCGGCGCCGGCATGCCGTCGACGGCTTCCGGAGGCTGCGGGGACCGGAACGCCATGAGAGTCTTCCGGCCGCCGGCCGATTCGATCTCCAGCGCCGCTTCCGCGCCTCCGGCGAGCGACTCGATCCAGATGTGCTCCGGGGCCTCGATCCGGTGCTCGACGTGGTCCGAAGGATCGCCGCCGAGCTCGATCGTCACGCTCGGCGGCTCGAGGACCGCGGTCGCACCCCGAAACGGGAGCGCCGTCGCTTCTCTCTGCGCCCCGCGCTCGCCCATGAGCTCCTCGACATCGACGAGCCACCCGTCGTGGCGCTTGCTGAATTCGTCGAGGTACTTCAACCAGTGTTTGCGGGGAATTTCTTCCGTTCGCGTGAGGATCGTGTTCGGTTTCATGGGCCACCCCCGACGCCCTCCACGATCGCATCCCACGCCCGATCATGCCAGATGCGTTTTGACCAAGCGGGCGCCGACGATACGCGCCGTTAAACGGGTCCGTCGGGCCCGCCGCCGGCTCGACGTACGTTCTCAGTACGCCTTCACCGCCGGCAGGCCCGCCGAACCCGTCTTCCAGCACGTCTCGCGGCGCCTCGTCGCTATCGCAACCGACGCCGGAATCAACGCAATCTGCGTGACCCGCCGGGAGGCCGTTGACGGCTCGATGCATCCGCCTTCGCCGAGGCTTCGGCGCGACAAGTCGCCGCGCCGGCCGTCTATCATTGCGGTGAAGGACGAGTCGGTTCACGACAAGTCGAAAGCGCGGCGAGGCGCGAGCCCGGCGGGTCGCGGCGCACGCGCCCGCTCCGCCTTCGCTAAAGCTTCGGCGCGATCCTGTTGGCATCGACCGGCCGCTCCGGCTCGCGCGAACTCACAGCCGATCGCGCCGTAGCTCGGCAGAGCGGAGGCGGACCGGCTCGATGCATCCGCCTTCGCCGAGGCTTCGGCGCGACAAGTCGCCGCGCCGGCCGTCTATCATTGCGGTGAAAGACGAGTCGGTTCACGACAAGTCGAAAGCGCGGCGAGGCGCGAGCCCGGCGGGATGCGGACGTCCGACCCGCGGCCGCGGCGTACCGATGAGCGTACGGTAAGGCCGCGGGTCGCGGCGCACGCGCCCGCCCGGCTCGATGCATCGCCGCGCCGGCTAGAAGACCGGCTCGATCTTCAGGTCGGCCGACACAAAGCGCACGTTCGGCGCCTGCCGGACGGCGTCGAGAATCGCCTGCTTCTCCGCCCAGGAGTGGACCCGACCTTCGAGCGTGACCTTGCCGTCGGAAACGTTCACGTCGATCATGTCCGCTTCCCGGTCCGCGCGGCGCTCGAGGGTGTCCTGGATCGCCTTGCGCAGCTTTCCTTCGTCCGCCTTCTTCACCGTGACGGCGAGATTGTTGGCGACGCCCTTGATCCCCTGGAGCCGGCGCACGGCCCTCTCCGCGTCGTAGCGGTCGACGAGATTCTCGACTTCCCCCTCGAGGGTGACGAGTCCGTGCGACACCGTCGTCCGGATCTTCGTGTCGGGGAGGAACACGTCCCATTCGAGAGCGTGCCGGACCGCGCGCGCGAGGTCCTCGTCCGTCCGGGTGAGCGATCCGGGAATCCGGACCTCGACGTCGTCGACGACGTCGAGCACGCCGAAGACGCGGTGGGCCGCCTCCCGCGCCGCGAGCTTCTTCGCGTAGCTTTCGACCCTGCCGGTCAGCGTCACGATCCCCTGGTCGACTTCGACGCCGATTTCGGTTTCCTTCACGCGCGCGTCCCACCGGAGCTCGCGCAGGACGTCCTGTTGAATCTGGCTGTCGGTTTTGTTTTCCGTTGCCGTCGTGACCATACCAATCCTCCTTCGGGCAACCGCTCCGGGCGATCGCCCGAACTCTTCGACCTTGCGCCGAATTCGGCGCACGATCAATCGTCCAATTGCATCAATTCCGGGGAGTTGCCGTGGTCAACGCTCCCGCGACGCGGGCGGGCGGACGCGCGTTCCGTCGCGGATCGTGTCGGTCGGATGGAGGATCACGGTCTCCCCTTCGGCGAGGCCGCGCACGATCTCGGCGTCGTCGGCTCCCCGGTGTCCGACCTCGACGTCGTGCCGCCGGGCGCGGCCGCTCTCGACGACGAACGCGGACCAGCCGGCGCCGCGCCGGAAGAGCGCGCTTCCCGGCACGGTCAGCACCCCTTTTCCTTCCCAGATCGTGATCGCCGCCTCGACGCGATACCCGTCCCCGAGGCGGCCGGCGGGCTCGAGGAGATCGCCGATCACCCACACGCGCTGCTCCTCGACGCCGAGAGCCGAGATCTTCGTGAACGCCGCGGGCTCGATCGTGCGGACGCGGCCGCGGAGCGACACCCCCTCGCCCCCGTCGACGTGCATCTCCATCCCGGGAGAGACGCGGACCGCGTCGGTCGAGAGGAGGTCGACGGCGATCTCGAGGGAGCCCGGCTCGCCGACCTCGACGACGGGCGTTCCCGCCGCGACCGAGCGCTCGCTCTCCTGCGCGATGCGGAGGACCCGGCCGGCGACCGGCGACCGGAGCGGGATCGCCCCCCCGACGCGGCCCGGCTCGCCGGCGACCAGGACCGCGCGCACGGCGTCGGCCTGGAAGGCGGCGGCGGTCGCCGCGTACCGCGCGGCGTCGAGCTCGCGCGCGCGCGTCGTCTCCAGGAGCTCGGCCTGCTCCCGTTCCCCCGGCGCCCGAAGTCCTTGCGACGCGAGCGCGTCCGCGCGCTTGTGGTCCCGTCGGGCCTGCGCGAGCGCCTCGCGCGCCTGCCGCACGCGGGCGTCGGCGGCGCGGCGCTCCGCCTCGGCGGCGTCGAGCCGCGCGCGCGCCTCTTCCCGCGTCCGGGCGTCGAGGGGAAGAGGATCGAGGAGCGCGACGGCCGCGCCTTCGGCGACCGGATCTCCCTCGCGGAGCGTCACGCGGTGGAGGCGTCCGGCCGCGGGCGCAGAGAGGACGAACCGTTCGCGCACCCGCGTCTTCCCCTCCTCCTCGACGGTCAACCGGAGGTCGCGCCGGACGGCACGCGAGGTCTCGACGAGGACCGGAGCGGGGCGCAGGAGAAAGAGGGTCGCGCCGGCGATCCCGGCGGCGGCGGCGGCGAGCAGGACGTGGCGGCGGGTTCGGGACATCGGTTCACTCCCTCGTTTTCAGGACCGCGACGAGGTCCAGGCGGGCGACCCGCCGGACGACGACGAGCCCTGAGAGGAACGTCGCGGCGCCGACCGTGAGCGCGGAGAACACGTAGCTGCGCGGCTCGACGACGAGCGGCATCCGCATGAGATCGGTTTCGTAAAGCGCGGAGAGGAGCGCGCAGGCGCCGAATCCCATTGCGCATCCCAGCGGAATCGCCAGCGCGGTGATGATCGCCTGCTCCCCGAGGAGGATCGTCGCGACCTCCCGTCGCGCGAAGCCCAGGACGCGAAGGCTCGCGAGCTCGCGCCCCCGCTCCGAGAGCGCGATGCGAGCCCCGTTGTAGACGATCGCGAGCGCGATGACGGACGCGAGCCCGACCAGCACGGCCGTGAACGTGCCGAGGAGCTGCGCGATCGTGTCCTCGAAGCTCCGGATCATGGATTTCTGGAGCGCCGTTCCGGCGACCGCCGGAGTGCGCTTGAGGACGGCGTAGAGCCGCTCCGAGGCGCGCGGATCGGAGGTCAGGTACGCGCCGGAGAGCGCGCCTTCCTCCTGGAGCAGCCGGTGCAGCGCGCCGAGCTCCATGTAGGCGTTGACCCCGAGCAGCTCGTCGACGAGGGAGGCGATCGCGACGGAGCGCACCGGACGCTCCCCCTCGAGCACCTCGACCGTCAGGCGGTCGCCGGGCGCGACGCCGAGCGTCTTCGCCAGGCGCGCCGAGAGGACGAGGCCTTCAGGGGGGAGCGCGACGGCGCGCCGCCGCCGGTCGACGACGCGGCGGAGATCGGCGCTCGCGTCGAGGCCCAGGAGCGCCGTCCGCTTGCTTCGCTGCTCCGAGCGGAGGCGGACGGGCACGACGCGATAGACCTCCGACGCGATGACTCCCGGGAGCCGCGAGATCTCGTGCGCGGCCCGGCCGGAAACCGGGTTGGTGAAGCCCACCGTCGCCTCCTGGCGCTCGACCGCGTTGAAATGGTTGTCCAGGACGACGTGGACCATGTCCCAGAAGTATCGCCCGAGCACGAGGATCGCGACCGCGAGCGCGACGCCGACGACCGAGAGCGTGAGACGGACCGGCCGCCGCAGGAGGTTGCGCAGCATCATCCGGATCTCCGGCCGCAGGACGCGCCCGAGACCGATCCGCTCCAGGGCGCCGGCGCGGAAGCGGGCGGGGGGCTCCGGGCGCATCGCCTCGGCGGGCTGGAGGGCGACGGCGTTCCTCACGGCGCCGAGCGCGCCGAGGGCGGCGGCCGCGAAGCACCCGGCGACCGAGAGGAGGAGAGGCGCCGCACCGACGTCGTACCGGAGCATGGGAAACCGGAAGTAGAGGGTGTACACGCGGGTCAGGGCCGAGCCGAGCCAGACGCCGGCGCCGACTCCGACAACCGCGCCGGCCGCCGTCATCGCGAGCACGAACTCGAGGTAATGCGCGCCGATCGCGCGATTGCCATAGCCGAGCGCCTTCAGGATCGCGACCTGGTCCCGCTGGGTGTGGACCAGCCGGGTGACGACCACGTGGAGGAGGAAGACCGCGACCCCGAGGAAGATGGCCGGGACGATCCACCCTTCCGTGCGGAGCTCGGTCAGCTCGTTGTCGAGGAAAGCGTTGGACACCTGGTCCGCCCTCCCGTAGGCCCCGAGGCTTCCGTATCGGTCGAACAGCCGGTCGAGAGCGTCGATCACGGCGGGCTCGCTCGCGCCGGGGGCGAGCGTGAGGGCGACGTCGTTGAATCCGCCTTCCATGTCGAAGGCGGAGCCGACGGCTTCGCGGCTCATCCAGAGGACGCCGAACCGGCGGTTGTCCGGGAGGATGGAGCCCGCGCCGCGGATCTCGTAGACGTACTCGGGAGACAGCGCGATCCCGACGATCCGCAGCGATTCCCACCGGCCGTTGAGAACCGCGCCGACGCGGTCGCCGACCGAGAGTCGGTTGGCCGACGCGAACGCCTCGCTCACGAGGACTTCGTCGCGCCGCCCGGGTTCGGGCGCGCGCCCGCGCCGGACGAGGAAGCGGTTGAGCGCGGGCGGCGAGGAGTCGGGGATCGAGACGAGGCGTCCCGTCGCGGGCTCGGCGAGCCCGGGGACGTCGAGCGCGACTTCGACCACGACGCGCGCTTCGGCCGCCGCGACGCCCGGGATCGCAGCCACCTTCTTGAACAGCGCGTCCGGAACGCGCTTGGCGGACACGAAGACGTCGGCGAAGCGGTAGCGCGCGTAGTAGTCGTCGCGGGAGAGGAGGATCGAGTGGTAGGCGGAGCGCGTGACGACGAAGCTCGTGATGCCGCACGCCACGACGAGCGCGACCGCCGCTCCCGGTCCGCGGTGGTGCCAGAGGTCCCGGAGGAGCTTCCGGCGGAGCGTGGTCATCGCGGCCTCACCACGCGAGCGTCTCCGGGTCGGCCTTGGACGCGTTCCGGACGATGCTCGCGATCTCGCCGCTCACCATGCGCACGACCCGGTCCGCCATCGCGGCGATCGCCGCGTTGTGGCTGATCACCGCGGTCGTCGTGCCGAATTCCCGGTTGAGGCGGGCGAGAACGGAGAGGACGGGCTTACCGGTCTGGAAGTCGAGAGACCCGGTCGGCTCGTCGCACAGCAGAACGTCGGGCCGCTTGACGATCGCGCGCGCGATCGCGACGCGCTGCTGCTCGCCGCCCGAAAGCTGCGCGGGGAAGTGATCGAGCCGGTCGCCGAGTCCGACGATCCGAAGCGCGTCGGCGGCGTCGAGGGGATGCTCGGCGACTTCCGTGACGAGCACGACGTTCTCGAGCGCCGTGAGGCTCGGGATCAGGTTGAAGAACTGGAACACGAAGCCGACGTGCTCCCGGCGAAACCGGGTGAGCGCCGCGTCGTCGGCGCCCGTCAGGTCGTGGTCGAAGAACCGGACGGACCCGCTCGTGGGCACGTCGAGGCCGCCCAGGATGTTCAGAAGCGTCGATTTCCCGCTCCCCGACGGGCCGAGGATGACGACGAGCTCTCCGGAATAGAGGTCCAGGTCGACCGACCGGAGGGCGGGGATGTCGACTTCCCCCATCCGGTAGGTCTTCGTCAAGCCCCGGGCCCGGAAGACCGGGAGGCCGTCGGGGGACGCGGCCGATGCGGCGGTTTCTGCCACACGGCCACCGTCTCACGGCCCGCGCCCCTCCTCCAGAGCCAATCGCACCATCGGGATCGAAAGGGGAAAGGGATCGGCGCGGCAACGGCCGCCGAGGAGCGCCGACGAAGCCGAAAAAAAGCCTCTTGACAACGTTTCTATAGTTCTATATTTTTCGATATGTGAACGAGGCCGCCGTCTCCGACTCCTTCAAGGCGCTCGCCGATCCGACGCGCGTCCGGATCCTCGCGCTCCTCAAGCAACGGGGGCAGTCGTGCTGCGGCCTGATCGGAAAGCGCGAGCCCGGGCTCTGCGCCTGCGACATCCAGCAGAACGTGGGGCTCTCGCAGTCGGTCGTCAACCATCACATGCAGATCCTGATCCGCGCCGGGCTCGTCACGGGGGAGAAGCGGGGGCGCTGGGTCTATTACCGGAGAAACGACGCGGCGATCGCGGCGCTCGCGGACATGCTCGCGCGCGCCGTCTGAAAAGAAATCGCATTCGCCCGGTGCCCCGGGCGACGAAAGGAGCCACCATGGATACCGACGAGACGACCAAGGACTTCATCCGGCAGAGGTACGCGAGCATCGCGGCGGGCAAGCCGCTCCCGGTCTCGGCCTCCTGCTGCGCGTCGACCGAGCTCTCCTCGTTCGTCGAGGAGGGATACGCGCGGATGGAAGGGTACGCGGCGGAGGCCGACCTCGCACTCGGCTGCGGGCTGCCGACCGCGCACGCGGGTCTCGCCGCGGGGGAGACGGTCCTCGATCTGGGAAGCGGCGCCGGCAACGACGTCTTCATCGCGGCGCGCGCCGTGGGACCGTCGGGGCGCGTGATCGGCGTCGACATGACGCCGGAGATGATCGCGAAGGCGAAGGCGAACGCCGAGAAGCTCGGGGCGAAGAACGTCGAGTTCCGGCTCGGCGAGATCGAGGCGCTGCCCGTCGAAACCGGGACGGTCGACGCCGTGATCTCCAACTGCGTCGTCAACCTCGTCCCGAACAAGAGGAAGGCCTTCTCGGAGATCCACCGGGTCTTGAAGTCCGGCGGCCGATTCACCGTTTCCGACATCGTGCTCGACGGCGAGCTGCCGGAGTCGGTCCGCAAGAGCGCCGAGCTCTGGGCGGGCTGCGTTTCCGGCGCCCTCCAGAAGGAGGAATACCTCGGAATCGCCCGCGACGCCGGATTCGAGGTGGCCGTCGAGAAGGAGCGCCTTATCGAGATCCCGGACGAGATCGTCTCGGCAGCGCTCGCGGGGGCGACGCTCTCGGCCCCGGTCCGAATCCTGTCCGTCACGGTGGTCGGACGGAAGAAGGCATGACGGACGCGGAGCGGCCCCGCGTCCTCTTTCTGTGCACCGGCAACTCGGCGCGTTCTCAGATGGCGGAGGCGATCCTCCGCCACCTGTCGCGCGGCGCGGTGGACGTGCGGAGCGCCGGGAGCGCCCCCCGCCCCGAAATCCATCCCTTCGCGCGTGAGGCGGTGAAGAAGGTCTTCGGCCTCGACATGGCGGGGCAGCGTCCGAAGTCCATGAACGATTTCCTGCCGGAGCGGTTCGACTACGTCATCACGGTCTGCGACCGCGCGGCGGAAGCGTGCCCGAATTTTCCCGGAGCTCCCGAAGTCATCCGGTGGAGCCTGCCGGATCCGTCCGAAGCGACGGGGAGCGAAGACGAGAAACGCCGGACGTTCGAGAACAGCGCGAAGGACCTGACGCAGCGCATCCGGCTGTGGCTCTCGCTGCCGGCGGTGACCCGGCGCCTCGGGCCCGTTCCGTAACCGCGGCCGCGGCGGGGGATCCCCGGCGATTCAAACGCATCAGGTCCGTTCCGCGCCGCCGTGGTATTTCGTGAGATGACGAAATGACGACACCATTGGCGCGCCTCGTTCAGATCCACAAAGCCATCGGTCACCCGGTGCGGCTGCGCCTCCTCGCGATGCTCCGCGGCGGGCCGCTCTGCGTCTGCCAGATGACCGTCGTCGTGAAGCTCGCCGCCTCCACCGTCTCCGAGCACCTGTCGGAGCTGCGCAGGGCCGGTCTCGTCGCGGAGCGAAAGGAAGGCCGGTGGGTCAGCTACCGGCTCTCGGACGCCGCCCTGCGGCAGGGCACCCTCGATTCCGTCTGGCCGGAGTTGGACGAGGACCGCGAAACGCACGCCGACGCGGTGCTCCTGAGGGAGCTGCGGCGCGTGCCCGTCGATCAGCTCTGCCGGGTCGATCTCGAGCTCGGCCGGATCGACGGCCCGAAGCTCGCGTCGGCGGTCGCGAAGGCGGCGAAGATCCGCGCCACCGAAGCGGTGGAACGATGACCGGGATTGCCGCCGCCGCCGCGGCGAACGCGTCGCGCCCGGCTCCGCGGCGCGCCTGGGCGCCGGCGGCCGCCGCTCTCGCCGCCGCGGTCCTCCTCTACACGCAGCTGTCGCGGATCGCCGGGTTTCTCACGTACGACCTTGCCGGCCTCGCGCGCGGCGGCCGCCCGGGCTCGGCGGTCGAGTTCTTCCTCTTCGAGGTCCCGAAAGTCCTCCTCCTTCTTACCGCCGTCGTGTTCGGCGTCGGAATCCTCCGAAGCTTCTTCACGCCCGAGCGGGCGCGGCAGCTCCTGGCCGGACGCCGCGAGGCTTCCGGCAACGTGTTCGCCGCCCTGTTCGGCATCGCCACACCGTTCTGCTCCTGCTCCGCCGTTCCGCTCTTCATCGGGTTCGTCACGGCCGGCGTGCCGCTCGGCGTCACGTTTTCCTTTCTCATTTCCGCGCCGATGGTCAACGAGGTGGCGCTCGTTCTGCTCTTCGGCCTCTTCGGCTGGAAGGTCGCCGCGCTCTATCTCGGGACGGGCCTGGCGATCGCCATCGCCGCCGGCTGGGTGATCGGACGCCTGAAGCTCGAGCGGCACGTGGAGCCCTGGGTCTGGCAGATCCAGTCCGGCAGCGGCATGCCGGCAGCGAAGCGCTCCTGGGCGGATCGGCTGACGGACGGACGCGCCGCCGTCCGCGAAATCGTCGGCAAGGTCTGGATCTACGTCGTTGCCGGGATCGCGGTCGGGGCGGGCATCCACGGTTTCGTGCCGACCCACTTCATGGCGTCGTTCATGGGCCGCGGTGTCTGGTGGGCGGTGCCGCTCGCGGTCGTGCTCGGAGTCCCGATGTACTCCAACGCCGCGGGCATCATTCCGATCGTCCAGGCGCTGCTGGGCAAGGGCGCGGCGCTCGGGACGGTCCTCGCCTTCATGATGTCGGTCGTCGCGCTTTCGCTGCCGGAGATGATCATCCTCCGGAAGGTCCTTCGTCCCGTACTGATCGCGACGTTCGTCGCCGTCGTCGCCGCCGGCATTCTCGCGGTCGGCTACCTCTTCAACACAGTGATGTAAATGGAGACGATCATGGCAACACACAAGAAGATCGAAGTTCTCGGCCCCGGCTGCTCTCGTTGCAAGGAAACGTACCGCGTCGTGCAGCACGTGGTCGACGGAGAGCGGCTCGACGTCGAAATCGTCAAGGACGATTCGGTCGAGCGCATGATGGCGCTCGGCCTCATGTCGACGCCCGGTGTCGCGATCGACGGAAAAGTCGTCGTGTCCGGGCGGATCCCGAAGGCTCAGGAGATTCGGGAGCTCCTGGGACTCGAATGAATAGCACGGGGTTCGCTCCTTCATTGGACGCGGAGCCGGCCGGGAATACATCGGGCGACACGAAAAGACGAGTACCGGTGATCTCGCGCAAGGGGTTGAAGATCGTCCTCTGGTGCCTCGCGGCGGGCGCACTGGCCGGAACGGTCCGGTTCCTGACCACTCGGCCGGTGCCCGTCGAGACGGCGCAGCCACAGCGCGGAGAGGTGGTGGCGGAAGTGTTCGGGACGGGCACCCTGGAGTCGAAGGTCGTGTCGGGTGTCAGCTCCAAGGTCGTCGGGAAGGTGGTCGAGGTGTTGGTGGATCAGGGAGACGTCGTGACGACCGGCCAGACGTTGGCGCGACTCGAAGCCAGGGATTTCCTGGACGCCGTTCATGTTGCGCAAGCGCAGCGCGATCAGTCCCGGGCCGAGCTGGCGAAGGCCAGGGCCGACGTGGAAAGGAATCGCCAGCTCCTCGTGAGCGGTCTCATGTCCCGGGCGGATTTCGATGCTTTCGACACCACCCGCGTCGTCGCCGAGGCGAAGCTGAGCAACGCCGAGGCCTCGCTGGGCGTGGCGCAGGCGAAACTCTCGGACACGCAGATCGTCAGCCCGGCATCCGGTCTGGTGATCACCCGCAACCTCGAGGTGGGATCGACGGTGGTGCCCGGCGCGCCGATCTTTCGCATCGCCGCATCGGTACCCTGGGTGACGGCCCAGGTGGACGAGCGCGAAACGGGAGCGCTGCGTCTCGGGCAGCCCGCTCGGGTCGTGTTCGAGACCGACCCGGAGACCGTGCAGCACGGCCGCGTCGCCCGGTTGAGCGCGGAAGTCGACCGGGTGACCGAAGAGCGCGAGGTGGACGTCATCCTGGACCGGCCGTCGGGAGCCCGATTCCTCGGGCAGCGGGCCGACGTGTACGTCGAGACCGCGCGCAAACGCGATGTGCTGCGCGTTCCGCTGACCTCCCTCGTCGTCCGGGGCGGCAAGCCGGGCGTGCTCGCCGTCGTGGACGGGCGGGCGCGGTGGCGGCCCGTGCGGTCCGGGTTGCGGGATCGCAGGTTCCTGGAGGTCGTCAGCGGCGTGAGCGAACGGGACCGGGTCATCCTGAGCCCGCTGGCCGGCAAGAAGCCGATCTCCGACGGAGCTCGCGTCGCCGTCGCACCCGAGAAGGAACGGCGGTGAACCTCGCCGTTCGGGACATCGGGCGCCGTCCCGGCCGCTTCGCCCTTTCCTGCATCGGGGTCGGGCTCCTGCTGACCCTCGTGCTCTCGTACAGCGGCATCTACCACGGGTTCGTCTACGAAGCGCTGACTCTCATCGACAAGGCGGGCGCGGACATCTGGGTCGTCCAGCGCGACACCCGCGGACCCTTTGCGGAACAGTCGCGTCTGCCGGAGGACATCCGCTACCGCATGGCCATCGTGCCCGGCGTCGCGGCTGCCGGGGCCTACGTCGCCTATACGATCCAGCGCCCCTGGCAGGGCCGGTCGCTGCGCTTCGTCGTCGTCGGCTATGACCGGGATTCGGACCTCGGCGGTCCGCACGAGATCGTGGCCGGACGCGGGATCGCGCAAGCCCACTACGAGATGGTCGCCGACGCAAAGCTCAAGCTGCCGCTGGGGACGAAGCTGCATCTCGGGCTGGACGACTACACGGTGGTCGGGCTCACCCGCGGCGCGGTGGGATCGGGCGGAGACCCCGTCGCGTTCTTCTCCCTCGCGGACGCGCAAGAGATCCAGTTCGTGAAGGACAACTGGGCGATCCGCAACGTGCGGGAACGGGTCAGGGCCGCCTATGCGAATGCCCTGCCGACGCAGCCCGTCCTGTCCGACGTGCTCGCCCGCGAGTTCGCCGACAATCCCGATCTGCACACGGTCAACGCCGTCCTCGTGCGGCTCGCCCCGGGCGCCCGGCCCGAGGCGGTCGCCGAGGCGATCGGACGCTGGAAGTACTTCACCGCGTACACGGCCGACGAGCAGGCGCAGATCATGCTCGCGGGCAGCGTGGCGAAGGCCCGAATGCAGACGCTCCTCTTCCGCATCTTCCTGACCATCGCGGCCACGGTCATCATCGCGCAAATCATCTACACGATGACGCTCGAAAAGCTGAAGCCCATCGCGCTCTTGAAGCTCATCGGCACGCCGACCCGGACCATCGTCGGGCTGGTCCTGCAGGAGAGCCTGGCTCTCGGCCTGATCGCCTATGCGGTCGCGCTGCTCGTGGGAAGCCTGACGTACGACAAGTGGCCGCGGCTCGTGCTCGTGCAGACGGCCGACAAGCTGGCTCTGTTCGCGATCGTGGTCGTGATCTGCCTGATCGCGAGCGCGATGGGCATCCGGCGCGCCCTCCACGTGGAAGCGGGCGCGGCCTTGACCGGGTGAGGACGTGGAAGTCGTCCGCATCGAGAATCTGAGCAAGGTGTACGGCAGCGGCCGTACCGCGGTGTCCGCGCTTCGCGGCGCGAACCTCCTCGCGCAGAGCGGCGAGCTGGTCGCCATCCTCGGACCGAGCGGCTCCGGCAAGACGACCCTGCTGACGTCCATGGCCGGCATCGTCGAGCCGACGGGCGGGCGCGTCTCGATCGGCGGAATCACGACTTACGACGACGGGTGGAAGGTGCGCGACCGGACCCGGTTCCGCCGCGAGCATCTCGGGTTCATCTTCCAGTCCCACAACCTCATCGAGTTCCTGACCGCGCGGGAGAACGTGCTGGTGGCGCTGCAGACTCGGAGCGTCACGGGGGCGCGGGCGGTGCGCATCGCGCAGGATCTGCTCGATTACCTGGGCGTCGGAGAACGCCAGGGGCACCTGCCGGAGGCGCTGTCGGGCGGAGAGCAGCAGCGCGTCGCCATCGCCCGCGCCCTCGCCAACAGCCCCCAGGTCATCCTGGCCGACGAGCCGACCGCCGCCCTCGACACCGAGCGAGGCCGGACCGTCATGGCCCTCTTCCGGCAGATCGCGCGAGAGAAAAGCAGCGCCGTGATCTGCGTCACCCACGACAGCCGGATGGTCGAGGGCTTCGACCATCTCTACCACGTGAACGACGGGATCGTTTCCAACGGGCTTTCGGATGCCGGATCGGACGCGCACCCATGACGAGAAAAGGCGCGGCGATGACCGGGCGGCTCTCGTTCCTCGACCGTTTCCTCACCCTGTGGATCTTCCTGGCCATGGGGATAGGTGTTCTGCTCGGCTGGGGCGTCCCCGGATTCGACCGGGCCATCAACGCCTGGAACGCGGGCACGACGAGCGTGCCGCTCGCCATCGGCCTCATCCTGATGATGTATCCGCCGCTCGCGAAGGTTCGGTACGAGGAGCTGCACCGGGTCTTCCGGGACAAGCGCGTTCTGGGCCTGTCCCTCGTTCAGAACTGGATCGTCGGTCCGCTCCTCATGTTCGGCCTGGCCGTGCTCTTCCTGCGCGATAAGCCGGAATACATGCTGGGCGTGATCCTCATCGGCCTCGCGCGCTGCATTGCGATGGTCATCGTGTGGAACGACCTGGCCAGGGGAGACACCGAGTACTGCGCGGGACTGGTGGCCTTGAACTCCATCTTCCAGGTGCTCTTTTTCAGCGTGTACGCCTGGTTCTTCGCGACCGTGCTTCCTGCCTGGCTCGGCCTCCCGGGCGTGGTGGTGAACATCACGATCGGCCAGATCGCCCGCAGCGTCTTCATCTATCTCGGCATTCCCTTCCTCGCCGGATTTTTGACGCGCTTCGTCCTCGGGAAACTCAAGGGGTTGGAGTGGTATCACCGGGTCTTCGTGCCGAGGATCAGTCCCATCACGCTCGTCGCGCTGCTCTTCACGATCGTGGTCATGTTCTCTCTCAAGGGTGAGGCGATCGTGAAGCTGCCCCTGGACGTGGTGCGCGTCGCAATTCCCCTGTTGATCTACTTCGTGGTGATGTTCGCGCTGAGCTTCTGGATGAGCCGGAAGGCCGGAGCGACCTATCCGCAGACGGCCACGCTTTCCTTCACGGCGGCCTCCAACAACTTCGAGCTCGCCATCGCGGTCGCCGTCGCCACGTTCGGCATCGGCTCCGGCGCGGCCTTTGCGGCGGTCATCGGACCTCTCGTCGAAGTGCCCGTCCTCATCGGCCTGGTCAATATCTCCCTCGCGCTCCGGAAGAGGTTCTTTTCGGGGACAGAAGAGATCGCGCCGGGGAGGGCCCCGGCGCGATGCTGATCGGGCGCCGTCAGCCGGCGATCGTCACGAGCGAGGCGAGGATCGAACCGTCGCCCTGGAGCGTTCCCTTCACGTTCACGCGTTCTCCGGCCGCGAGATCGGAAAACGACGCCGCCTTTCCGTTCCTCTCGAAGATCGTCGCGTCGTTGGTGACGACGGTCGTCGTTCCGACGAGGAAGCTCGAGGAGCCGGAGTCGACCGAGGCGATCGTGCCGTTCAACTCCCGGGTGCCGCCGATGTTCAGATCCTGGACGAGGATCTCGGTCGCGAGATACGTTCCGTCTCCCTGGTCCGTCGCCTTGACGTGCACTTCCATCCCCGCCGTGATCTGCGCGAGCGTGATCGCCACGGCGCCGTGGCGGATGCTCGTCGTGTCGCTCGTGGCGATGGTGACCGTGCCGAGCCGCTGGTCGGCGACCGTCAGCGTTCCCCCGGCCGCGTCGACCGTCTGCACCCGCCCCTCGATCTCCACGCCCGGATGTCCGCCCGGGACGATCGTCGCCTGGTTGCCGTGAATCGCCACGGTGATCGAAACGGTCGAACCCGCGGGGACCTGGATCGCCGCCCGCGCATGGACGTCGGAACGTTCGAACGAGAGGGTGTCGGCGCCCGGGGGAACTCCGGTCAGCGTGAACTTTCCGGTCGCGTCGGTCTGGGCAGACGCGTTCGAGGACTCGACCCGCACGACGATGTTCGCCGGGCTGGCCGAAGCCTCGGGCCGCACGACCGCCTGGGTGCTCGAGCCCATGACGACCTGTCCCGTGATCGTCGAGCTGCCGCTCGACGTCGGGGTATCGTTCCCGGAGCAGGCGGCGAGGGCGAGGAGTCCGGCGGCTACCGCGAGGTATTGCAAGTTCTTTGTTTTCATGGGGCCTCCATTGCCGGGCGAGGGCGTGCAACGTCCCTGCCACCCATCGCCTTCGCGACGCTCGCGGGGCTCCCTCATCCGCCCGCCTGCGCGTCGCTTCGGCGGTCACCTTCTCCCGCCGGGAGAAGGCAGGCGGGCCGGCGACGGTTCGCTTCGCTCGCTATTCGGCCTCGACGAGCTCTCCTTTGCGCGCTTCCATCTCCTCGCCGAGCGCCTCCAGGCGGTCCTTCGAGAGGTTCTTGCGCGCCTGCTTGAACATCTCCTTTTCTTCCTCGTCCGCATGGTGCTCGACGCTCTCCTGCAGGACGGTCATTTTCGCGTCGAACTGCTCGTCTCCCGGCTTCATGGCGTCGAGCTCGGCGAGTAGCGTCTTGACGATCCTGTGCTCCTCGACGGCTTCGCGGACTTCGTCCCTGGCATCTTCGGATCGGGCCGCCTTCACCGCCGGATAGAAGATCTCCTCCTCGATCTCCGCGTGCACCGTGAGCGCGTCGCGGATCTGCTCGAAGAGCTCCTCTCTCTTCGCCAGGGCGCGATCCCCCGACTTCTCGTATTCCTTGAACAGCGCCCGGACCTCGTCGTGGTCGTCCTTGAGCAGTTTCGTCGCGTCCATCGGATCTCCTTCGCGCGACCGTGCGGCCGCCTCCCGCCGCGGCTCCATTGCCCGGCGGAGGACGGGGGAGCAGGAGCCATGCCACTTCGCCGGAGAGGGACGGCACGGCATAATTCCCTCATGAAGAAACGACACGCGCTCATCACCGCGGCCGCGCTCCTCGCCGCGGCCGCGGTCTTGGCGGCCCCGCCCCCTTCCGGTGACCCGCGGCTCGACCACGCCATCGAGACCGCGAACTCCGAGTGGGCCGCGGCGATGAAGAGCGGAGACGTAGCGGCGATCGCCCGGCCGTATCTCGACGACGCGCTCTTCGTGGGCCCCGACGGAGCGTGCACCCGAGGTCGCGCGGCGATCGAGGCGCTCTACGTCGAGCGCTTCCGAAAGAACGCGCGGGCTTCTGCGACCCGGATCGAGCCGCGAAGCGTCGTTCGGGATGGCGATCTCGCGTATGAATCCGGATACGGAGAAATGACCTTCATCCGGGAGGGTAAGCCGGTCACGGCCGGCGGCCGATACCTCGCGGTCTGGGCCCGGCAGCCCGACGGCGGCTGGAAGATCCTCCGGAACGTCGTTTTGCCTTGACGAGAGTCGAAGGTCTGAAGTCGAAGGTCGAACGTCCCTGGTGAAGCCCGGCGGACGCCGGTCCTGACATTTGACCCCGGCCTGAAACTTTCGACTTCTAGGCCTTCCCCCTTACCAGGTCTTCCGCCCGCGGCATCGCGACCCGGCGCTCCGGGGTGGAATCCTTCTCCTCGGTGGTGTCCCCTTCGCCCGGCGCCAGGAACAGATTCATCTGCCGGCCGTGCTGCCGCGTGTAGAGGTCGTGGTACCGGCCGCGCGCGGCGTAGAGCGCGTCGTGGGAGCCGCGCTCGACGATCTCACCTCCCTCGACGACGAGGATCTGGTCGGCGCGCCGGATCGTGCTGAGCCGGTGGGCGATCACGAAGGTCGTGCGCCCGCGCATCAGGAACGAAAGGCCTTCCTGGATGAGCGCCTCCGATTCCGAGTCGAGGGAGGACGTCGCCTCGTCGAGGATCAGGATCCGGGGATCGGCGAGGATCGCGCGCGCGATCGAGATGCGCTGCCGCTGTCCGCCGGAGAGCTTCACGCCGCGCTCTCCGACGACGGTCTCCCAGCCTTCGGGGAACTTCTCGGCGAACTCGTCCACGCGCGCGATTCCGCCGGCGCGCCGGATCTCCTCCTCCGAGGCGTCCGGCCGCGAGAACGCGATGTTCTCGCGGATCGTCCCGTCGAAGAGGAACGACTCCTGGAGGACGACGCCGAGCGAGGCGCGGTAGGAATCGAGGCGCACGCGGCCGAGGTCGACGCCGTCGATCAGGATGCGTCCCGCGGCCGGCTCGTAAAAGCCGGCGACGAGGCCGATGATCGTCGACTTGCCGGACCCGGAGGAACCGACGAGCGCCGTCACGGTCCCGGGAAGCGCCTCGAAGCTCACGTCCTTCAACACCGGCTTGTCGGCGTCGTAGGCGAAATCGACGTGCTCGAAGCGGATCGCCCCCTCGATCGCGGGGAGGACGACGGTCCGCTTCGGGTCGCTGTCCTCGGGCTTTTCGGAGAGGACCTCGTGCGTGCGCTCGAGCCCGGCGATCGCCTCCGTGATCTGCGTGCCGATGTTGACCACCTGGAAGATCGGCGCGACGAGATAGCCGAGGAACATCGTGTACGTGAAGAAGCCGCCGAGCGTGAGCGTTCCCGCCATGATCTGGCGCGCGCCCATGAACATCACGACGGCTCCGACGATCCCCATGAGCGCGGTCGAGGAGAGGCTCATCACCGACGTTGCCGTGAGCGTCTTCAGGACGTTCCCGAGGAGCCGGCCGACGCCCTGGGCGAAGACGCCTTCCTCGCGCGCCTCGGCGTGGTAGCCCTTGACGACGCGCACGCCGCCGAGCGTCTCCGTGAGCCGTCCCGTCACCTCGGCGTTGATCTTTCCCCGCTCGCGGAAGATCGGGCGGATCGTGACGAACGCCTTCTTCAGCCCGAGCGAGAAGAGGACGAGGCAGGAGAACGCGAAGAGCGTCATCGTGGGGCTGATCCGGACGAGGACGACGAACGCGATCGCCGCCGTGAGCAGCCCGCCGGCGAACTCGACGAGGCCCGTGCCGACGAGGTTCCGGACCCCTTCGACGTCGCTCATGATCCGCGCGACGAGCGTGCCCGTCTTGTTCGCGTCGTAGTAGGCGACCGGAAGGCGGCCGACGTGCGCCTGCACCTTGCGGCGGAGCTCGGCGATCAGCCGCTGCGCCTCCTTCGAGAGGAGCTGCGTGAGGGAGAACGACGTGGCTCCCTGGACGAGTGTGGCGGCGAGGACGCCGAGGACGAGCGGCCCGAGGAGCCGCGTCCGGTGCTTCAGGATGACGTCGTCGACGAGGAACTTCGTCGAGGCGGGGAGCACGAGCCCCGACACGCGATTGATCGCCATGAGGAGCAGGCCGAGCGCGAGGAGCGCCCGGCGGGGACGCATGAGGGCCCAGAGGTCGGGCCACACGGTCCGGAGCCGGGCGACGGAAGGCTTCTTTTCGGGAGCGGAGGCTTTCTCGGCGGCCATGCGCGCCAAGACTAGCAGGCTGCTGAAAAACGAATCCGGGCGGCGTGTCACGAGTCTCGCCGATCGTTCGCAGGACGGCGCGGCGCTCCAGCGCGACGAGGCCGGACGCCGGACATTTATGACGCGCGAACGGCAAGACTCGCGCCACCAGAAGGTTGCGGCGGCGCGGGCTCGCCGGCTTCGTCGCCGCGCCTGGACGGAAAAGGAGCCGGACCCGGAGCAGATCCCTGTCCGCCGGGAATCGCCGGGCGCGCGGCGCAGGTGTAGGATCGAATTCCAGGAGCTCCGATGAAGATCTATCTCATCGCTCCCCGGAATCCCGAGTCCTTCTGGACGTTCGACCGGATCCTCCCCAGCCTCGAGAAGAAATGCGTCTTCCCGAACCTGTCTCTCCCGACCGTCGCGGGGCTGACCCCCGCCGGGCACGAAGTCGTGCTCTGCGACGAGAACGTCGAGCCCGTCGACTTCGAGACCGACGCCGACGTCATCGGTCTGACCGGCTACGTCATTCATCGGGAGCGGATCCTCGCCCTCGCGGCCAAGTTCCGCCGCCGCGGCAAGTTCGTCGTCGCGGGCGGACCCTTCGCGTCGCTCTGCCCGGAGGATCTGCGCGGCGAGGTCGACGTGGTCTTCGTCGACGAGGCCGAATACACCTGGCCCCGCTTCCTGGAAGACTTCGCCGCGGGCCACTGGCAATCGGAGTACCGGCAGGACGAGAAGCCGAGCATGCACGACTCGCCGCTGCCGCGATTCGATCTGCTCAAGATCGACCGCTACCGCACGATGACGATCCAGTTCGCGCGCGGCTGCCCGTACAACTGCGAGTTCTGCGACATCATCGTGATGTACGGGCGCCGGCCCCGCACGAAGACCGTCGCCCAGGTCATGGCGGAGATCGTCGAGATCCGCCGGCTCGGGCTGCGGAACATCTTCGTCGTGGACGACAACTTCATCGGCAACAAGGTCGAGGCGAAACAGCTGCTCCACGCGATCGGGGAGTGGCAGCGCCGCGAGGGGTTCCCGATCGAGTTCATGACCGAGGTGACGCTCAACATCGCGCAGGACGACGAGCTCCTGGCGCTCATGCGCGAGGCGAATTTCACGACGATCTTCATCGGCATCGAGTCGCCGCGCGCGTCGAGCCTCCAGGAGACGCACAAGACGCAGAACCTGCGCGAAAACCTGCTCGACTCCGTCCACCGCATTCAGGGGGCCGGGATCGCGGTGATGGCGGGGATGATCGTCGGGTTCGACCACGACGATCCGTCGATCTTCGAGGAACAGTTCCGATTCATCCAGGACGCGCGCATCCCGATCTCGATGACCGGCATGTTGAACGCCGTACCGAAGACGCCGCTCTACCGGCGGCTGCAGGACGCTGGCCGACTCGTCGCGCAGTCGGTCGGCGACCAGTTCGTCTTCACGAACATCGTCCCGCAGGGGATGTCGCGGCAGGAGCTCTACGACGGCTACCGTCGCCTGCTCGAGCGCCTCTACGCGTATCGGAACTATCGGCGCCGGGTGATGCAGCTCCTCCTCCACAAGGGGCGCCAGATCGAGAGGAAGCTCGTCACGAGCCGCGAGGATCTGCGCATTTTCCGGCGCGTCATCCGGGACTGCGTCTTCGGGGCGTCTCCGCGGCGAGCGTGGATGACGGTCTCACTGATGCTCGAGACCCTCCTCCGGCGCCCCCGCGCGATTCGCGAGGCGGTCACGCTCGCGCTGCTGCACAAGCACCTCTACGAGTACATGCGCGACACGTGCCGCCGGCTCGAAGAGCTCGCTCGCGAGCTCGCGGCCGCGCCCGAGAAGCCGGCCGCCGCCCTCGAGGCGTCGCGTCCCTTCGCGTGAGGTCAACCGAACTCCTCCCCATCACGGGCTCCCGTCGCCCGAGCCAGCTCCGGCGACGCGGGTTCAGCGCCGGTTCTTGTCGACGACGGCGGCGAGGATCAGCACGAACGCGAGCGCGCGCAGCAGGTAGACGGCGTCGCCGACGGACGACGTCGAGGCGATCACGCGATCGACGCCCAGCAGGAAGAACGCCGCGCTGAAGAGGAGGAACAGGCGGTCGCGGCTCTCGCGCCAGAAACGCAGGAAAAAGAGCGCGGCGACGGCGAACCCCATCACGAGGAAACCCGCGACGAGGGGAAGGGCGACGCTGCTCATCGCGTCTCCCAGACGAGGCCGAAGATCAGGACCGCGATCCCGACGGCGGAAGGGATCATGCGGACGAGCGAGAGGTCGGTCTGCGTCATGATCCGCAGGTCGACGAAGAGCAGGACGTTGTTGGCCGCGATTCCGACGAAGCAGAGCCCGCTCCAGAGGAGGAGGCGTTCCCTTCCCCGAGCCCACCCGCGAAGCAGAAGGTAGGCGCAGGCGGCGGACAGGACCGCGCAGGCGATGTAGACCGCGGTGCCGAAGTTCATGGCTTCCTCAGTCGAAACGCATCGGCGAACTTCCGGAGACGCTCGAGGTTGGCGGAATAGATCACGTTGATGACGTTGGCTCTCCGCTCGGCGTATTCGCGCGCGAGGTCCGACACGATTTCGCGGGTTTCATCATCGCCCGGGCGATAGCGGAAACCGGCCGCTTCCCGCGTCACGAGGCTGGAGGAGACGAGGCTCTCGAAATTGGCGCCGGCGACTTCCGCCGTCATCCCGAGGCGCTCGGCGGCGGCGGCCGGAGACCATACGGCGTTCCCCCGCGCGACCAGGAGCAGGATTTCGAGCTCCTCGACCGAGGCGATCCGGGCGGCGAGGAACGACTCGATGGACGGGGTGAGTGCCATGCCGACCGACCGATCGTGACACCGTCGCTCCGCGAAGTCCAACTGAAATTTGAGATCAAACGGATTATTTCCGGCGCCGGACGCCCCGGAGGAGCCGGATCGGCAGGAGCAGCACGAAGACCGCGATCACGGCGAGGACGACCGCGAGAAGGCTCATCCGGCCGCGACCGCGGAGGAGGGCGCTTTCCGCTCGGAGTCTTCGGGCGTCCGCGTTCCTTCCATTACCGCAATCCTAAGACACGCCAAGATCGCGCGCCCGCCGTGATATACGGGAGCCGGTCGATCCGAATGCGGAAGCGTCCGGGCTCGTTGCGAGGTTTTGCCGCCGCCATTTTGGCGGCCGGCGCTTCTCCTCTGCTCGCCGGGTCCCCGATCTCCGCGCTCCGGCCGGCCGGCCCGGCGCGGGTCACGATCCGCGGGACCGGCAGCGCCATCTCGGTCGAACGGAGCGCCGAGCCGGCGCGGCGCCGGTCGCCGGTGGAGGCGGCCACGGCCGTGCTCGCCCGCGCGGTCGGGATGAAGCAGTCGGGGACGAGCGACGAGGCGCTCGTCTGGTTCCTCGCGGCGCACCGTTCCGAGCTCCCCGCATTCGTCGACTTCGACACCGTCTCGGCGCTCCGCGACGCCGGCGCGGGAGGGTCGGTGATCGCGTACCTCGCGAGCGTCGCCGCTGTCGAGGTGGGACCGACGGGCGCCGAAGGGGGGAGCCGCGACGAGCCCGCGGTCGGCGCGCCTCCGCGGGAGGCGGAGATGACCAACGAGCTTCCGGCGTCGCTCGCCTGGGGAGGAATCGTGATCGGCCCGCCATCCCGCGGTTTCCGCCGGCACGGTTTTCATTCGGGGCGCGGCAGCTTCCCGCGCGGGATCATGCGCGGCCGCTCCGGCCTCCTCGCCCCCCGGTCTTCCGGCGTCAGGCCGCGGCGGTGAGGAATCGGAGGGAGGCCGAAGCCTCCCTCCGCCGGTCGCGGAATCAGAAGATCGAGATCACCCCGCTCCGGGAGCATGCGGTGCCCGACACCGTGACGCTCAGGCGCCAGGTGTACTTTCCCGGGGTCCCGTACGCGTGCTTCGGGTTCTGGACCGTGGCGTGGGCGCTGCCGTCGCCGAAGTCCCAGTTGTATGCCGGCGTTCCGGAGCAGCCGGACGTCGTCGCCGTCGATTTGAAGGCGACGGTCTTCCCGACGCGCGCCTTCGTGGGCACCGTCGAGCTGCAGGTGATCGAGCAGGGATTCGTGATCGTGATGGTGCCGCTCCGCGCGCAGCTCACGCCGTTGGCGGAGACGACGAGCGTCCAGGCGTAAGTTCCCGCGGTGCCGTACGTGTGGGTCTGGTTGGCGGTCGTGCCGTGCGGCGATCCGTCGCCGAAATCCCAGTCGTACGAAGGCGCGCTGGTGCATCCGGAGGAAAGGGAGGCCGACGCCTGGAAGGCGACCGCGCTCCCGGCGAACGCCGAGGCGGGCACCGTCGCGGAACAGTTGACGGCGCACACCGGTGCCTGGACGCTGACGGATCCGGAAGCGAGATTGGAGTTGATCTTGCCATCCCACGCGGCGAACGTGAAGATGTCGCCGCCCATGAAATTCACGTCCGGAAAATACGTCGCGGAACTGCCCGTGAGCCCCACGGTTCCGTGGAGGGGCTGCGTGACGACCCGGTAGGTCAGCGCGTCGCCGTCGGGATCGGTCGCCGTCAGGGCGATCGCCACCGACTGCCCGGGCACCGTCGACGCCGACGCGTTTCGGGCGACCGGCGGGCGGTTCGCCGTCGTGTTCTCGCTGCCGGGCCCGTCGTGGCACGCGTAGCAGCTCACCTGGAACCCGCGCCACAGCGTGAGCGACCCGTATCCGGTCGAAATCGCGCGGTCACCGAGCGCGCGCGAAAGCACCGTGCCCCGGTAATCGGAGCCGTGGCAGGCCTGGCACGATCCGGTCCCGACGCCTTCGACCGCGTCGCCGTGGGACGTGGCCCACCCCTGGCCGACGGGGTGGATTCCGTGGGGGCCTCCGGCGATCCCGGCGGGCGCCGTCGCGTGGCACGTGCCGCAGTCCGAGAGCATCCCGACGTGTCCCTGGAGCTCGAGGCTCTGCACGTTGTCGTTCTCGTGGGAGCTCGGAAACTCGGCGTGCGTCGAGCCGTGGCACCCTTCGCACTCGAGGCCGCCGTGCCCCGTCGAGAAACGGTAGAGCGAGAGGCCGGGCGCGGGGGTGTTCGGGTTCGTCGCGAACGTGGCGTTCGTCGTCGTGCGGACGACCCCGGGACTGCTGAAGACCGACGTGAAACGGATCGCGCCGGCGTTGGAGATCGCGGTCCCCGTATGGCAGCTCTGGCACATCGGCTCCTGCAGCCACCCCTGGCGCGTCGAAGAGCCGACCATGCTCATGCCGCCGTGGCAGCTCTGGCACTGGATCGCCATCGTCCCGTCGGCGGCGACGGAGTTCCCCATCGCTCCGCGGAGGCATTTCGTCGCGGCGCCCGGATGGCAGCGGTAGCAGGCGAAGCGGTTCTGGTTGGCGTCGAGCGAGAGCCCGTTGCTCGGATCGATGACCCCCGCGTGCAGGGTGTGCACCGCGCTCGTGAACTGCATCGTCCCGCCGAAGCCCGCCGTGCCGAGAGCGTTGGACGCATGGCAGCTCGCGCAGAGGATCGGCGTCCCGTTCTCGGTGACGGTCGCGTAGAGACCCTTCGGACTGGCCCCGGGGAGGAGCGCCAGGTCCGCCGCGAAGACGGGATCGGCCGCCTGCCGATCGTCGTGGAGGAGAAGGATGTTGAGCTTCACGTCGCGGCTGGGGTCCGAATCGTAGACCCAGCCCGCCGCGGGCTCGCCCGCCGGGTTCGACCCGGAGGCGTGGCACGACCGGCAGTCCATCTCGTCGGAGATCGGCACGACGACGTCCGTCGTCGCGACGGCGTTGCCGAATGCGTCTCGCGCGGTGAGGCGAAACATCGGGTAGTAGTTCTTGATCGGCGGCGTGACGGAGAACGCGCCGTCGGGATACGGCGTGATCGGGACTCCTTGCGCCGTGAACCAGGCGCTCGCGGCGTCGAACGTCATGAGCTTCGGCGCGTTCGCGGAGCCCGGCATGGAGAAGCCGGCGATTCCGGTATCGGGCGGAGGCGGGGGATCGATGCCGAAGAGCGCCTTCACCCAGGTCCAGAAATTCGTCTTTCCGATCGAGGTCGTGTTGATCGACTGGGCGGTGTCGGCGACCGCCTCATAGGTGACCGTCATTCCCGCGGGCTGCGTGACGAGCTGCCCGGAGGGGTCGATCAGCTGGGCGTGGAAGGTGTTGTAGGGAGGGAGGACCGAGAAGACCGAGAAGTCGATCCCGTCCGTACAGTGAATCCCGAGATCGTTCCATCCGATCAGCGTCCACTTCTGGGCCGCGAGCGGAGAAGCGATCGAAGCGAGGGCGATGGCGAGGATTCCGAGGCGCAGGATGCGCCGGTCGGTGCGTTTCATGGCGGCCTCCTGTCGGCGCGGCGCCGCGAGCAGGGCTCGCGGAGCCGCTTCCTGCAAGCTACGCGGCGGGGAGGACGATCGCCTGAGCCATGCGAATCAAATCGCTGCGCCGTCCGCGCGCTTCGCGCCGTTCAACGTCGCGCGGGCGCGATGCGCGGCGTCAGCGGCGGATCGCCGGGATCACGACGCCGCCGACGACCTCCGGCTCGAACTTCGACCAGGTCCTGAAGTCGCCGTAGTTCCCGCCGGTGATCGCGACCGCGAGGTCGAGCTCCGGGACGACGACGAGGAGCTCGCCGCCGTTTCCACCCGCGACGATCGTCCGATAGGCGCGGCCTCCCGCGGCGAGCGTTCCGAGGTGCCACCCGTACCCGTAGTCGTCCTTTCCGCTCTGGCTCGCGTGGGGCGCGACGGAGCGGTCGATCCAGTCGCGGGAGACGACGCGGCGGCCGTTCCACGTTCCGCCGTCGAGGATGAGCTGTCCGAACTTCAGGAAGTCGCGAGGCCGCAAGCGCGCGCCGCCCGCCATGTAAGGCGCGCCGTCCGGCATGAGATTCAGGTGGTAACGGGAGATGCCGAGCGGCGCGGCGAGTCCGTCGTGGAACTCGTCCTCCAGCCGAACGCCGGCGGCGCGCGCGATCACGCCGCCGGCGAGATTCATCGCGGCCGAGCAATAGAATGACCGCGGGCCGCCCGGTTCCGCGATGCTCGGGAGCTCGAGCGCGAACCGATACCAGTCGGGCTGCGCGGCCTGCTCCTGCATCGTGTCCTCGTTGCCGGGAGACGCATCGTCGTAGTCGTCGCAGGCCCAGCCGGTCGTCATCGTGAGCAGGTTCTCGACTGTGATCCGGGCGCGCCGCGGTTTCTTCTGCACGAGCGCGTCCCCCCCGGGAAAGAGCGGGTAGACGGGCGTCTCGGGTCCGAACTTCGCGCCATGGTCGATCGCGACGCCGGCGAGGAGCGACGTCAGGCTCTTCGACGCGGATCGCCAGTCGTGGGTCGCTTCGCGCGAGAAGCCCTCGAAATATTCCTCGAGCGCGAGCTTCCCGTGGCGCGCAATCAGGAGCGACTGAACCGACGGCGAGCGGACCGAGTCGGCCCGCCGGGCGAGGATCGCGCGCACGAGCGCCTCGATGGGCGCGGGATCGAGCCCGGCCTCCGCCAGGGTCGACGTCTTCCATCCGTCGCGGGTCTCCGGAGGCCGCGCGAGCGCAGCCCCTTCCGCCGGCGGAATGCGGGGGACGACGCCGAACGCATCGTCGGCGGCCCGGCGCGTGAAGTCGAACGTCCCGTCGGCGAAGGGGAACGCGAAGGAGAGCCATTTCCCGCCGTCGTGCGCGCGGCCGACGATCGGCGGCCGCGAGGGGGGCGAGAGCGTGACCGTGTCGCCGCTCCTCGACACCGCGAGGGCGCCCAGCCTGAGGCCGGCGTTTCGCTGCGGATTCCGGATGAACGCCGTGACGGCGCCATCCGCCGCGCGCCGGATCACGAGGTCGAGCGTCAGCCGATCTTCGAGCGGGCGCACTTCACCGCGGTAAGCATCGCCGGAGATCTTCGCGAGCGCGACGGGGGTCGCGTAGCGGCAGCCGTCGGTCACGCTGACCGGCTGAATCCAGTTTCCCTCGACCGCAGCGCCGCGCCGCCGGCCCCGGAAGGCGCCGCGGTCTCCCGGGAGGCCGAACGAGATCTCGCCGTTCTCCTCACGTGCCGCGACGGTGAACGGCCCGATCGAGGCCGTCCATCCGGAGGGCCCGCGCGAGAGCGCGAGCGCGCCCCGGACTTCCGGGCCGAAGACCCGGTCGCTTTCCCAGACGCCCGCGAGCGCGCCGGCTTCCGCTGAGGCCGCTCGCGCCGGCGCGGTCCGCGCGATCGCGAGCACGAAGAGGAGACCCGCCGTCGATTTCTGCATCGTTTTCTCCGCCGGGGAGGATAGCCGCACGGCGACGCCGAAATCCGCCGAAATTTGCTACTCTCGCGACGAAAATCCGCGCCCCGAAGCTCCGGGGCGGCGAAATTCCACGGGAGCTTCCGCTCGATGGATTGCTTCGATCGCCGGATCCTGGAGATCGTGCAGCGCAACAACCGTCTGCCCGCGGAGCGGATCGCCGCGGAAACGGGGATCTCCGCGTCGGCCGTGCAGCGACGGTTGAAGCGCCTGCGGGGAGACGGGACGATCGTCGCCGACGTCGCGGTCGTGTCTCCCGAGGCGGCGGGCAGAGGGGTAACGGCAATCGTCGAGGTCACGATCGGCGAGCGGCCCCTCCAGCGCGTCCTTTCCGAGTTCCGCCGGCTGATGCTCGCGACCGACGAGGTCCAGCAGTGCTATCACGTCACCGGCCGGGGGGATTTCCTGCTCGTCGTCACCGCGCGCGACATGCGCGAATACGATGCGCTCGCGCGCAGGCTCTTCGTCGACAATCCGAACGTGGCCCGTTTCGAGACGAGCATCGTCGTGAACCGGATCAAGGCGGCGACGTTCGTGCCGCTCGAGGCCGGCGGCGAACAGAAGAAGAGGAGGGAAAATCGTGCGAAGGCCTGAGGGGGCCCCGAGGAAGATCCTCCCCGTGCTCGCGATGGTCGCGTTCCTCGCGGCCGGCCGCGGCTCGGCGCAGCCGCCCGGAGACGCGTTTCGCGATCCGTTTATCGGGAGCCTCGCGGGAAAGTGGGACCTCACGCGGAAGATCCGCGGCGGCGAGGCCCGAAACACCGTCGACGTCCGGTGGGTTCTCGACCACCGGTTCCTCGAGGTCCACATGGTGGACGTCGCGCGTCCCCCGAAGTACGAGGCGCTCGTGCTGATCGGCGACGCCGGCGACGGACGGTACGTCGCGCACTGGTGCGACACCTACGGCGGGAAGTATTCCGCGATCGGTTACGGGAAGCGTTCCGGCGATTCGATCGAATTCGAATGCG